>NZ_DGNN01000009.1:0-240318 GCF_002388965.1 Leisingera sp. UBA4491
CGAACATGTCGCGCACGCGGCTTGCACCGACACCCACGAACATTTCCACAAAGTCGGAGCCGGAGATGGTGAAGAACGGCACGCCGGCCTCGCCCGCAATGGCGCGCGCCAGCAGCGTCTTACCGGTGCCCGGAGGGCCGACCAGCAGCGCGCCCTTGGGGATCTTGCCGCCCAGGCGCGAGAATTTCTGCGGATTGCGCAGGAACTCGACGATCTCTTCCAGCTCTTCCTTGGCCTCGTCGATGCCGGCCACATCGTCAAAGGTGACGCGGCCATGCTTCTCGGTCAGCATCTTTGCCTTGGACTTGCCGAATCCCATGGCGCCGCCTTTGCCGCCGCCCTGCATCCGGTTCATGAAATAGATCCACACCCCGATCAGCAGCAGGAACGGGAGCAGCGTGATCAGGAACGACTGGAAACCGGACTGCTGCTGCTTTTCAGCGCGCACCGGGATGTCGTTTGCGATCAGCAGCGAGGTGACCTCGGCGTCGCCCGGCTTGATGGTGACATAGTTCTGCCCGTCGGTGGTGGTGTAGCGCACCTGTTCCCCGTCCAAGGTGACGGTGCTGACCTTGCCGGTTTCAACCGAGCTGACGAAGTCAGAAAAAGTGCGTTCACGGCTCTGCATCGTGCTGCCGGAACCGCTGAACAAATTGAACAGCGCCAGAATCAGCAGAAACAGAACAACCCAAAAGGCGATATTGCGAGCGTTGCCCAAGGAAAGTTCTCCCTATCAGTTAGGCGCACCTCACAGGCCGCCTGCGTTGTGCTTAAAATAAGGATCATTCGGGCAGGTTCAATGAGATAAAAGGGATGCAAAGAACTCTTCTTCGCTTCCAGCGGTTTCAGCCGACCAGCCATTGGCCATTCCCGCCGCGGGCGCAGCGGCCAGCCGGGCGCCGCGCCACACCGCCGGGGTGGCCTCCAGCACCGGCCCCGGCACGCCGGCGGCGCGCCAGTCGGGGCATTGCGCCAGCCCCTGCCGCCCCAGCGCCCGCACCTCGCATCCCTTTGCGTCGCCGCCGAAAATCTTCCACCTGCCGTCCCAAAGCTGCCCCGGCAACGCGGTTACCCCGTTCACGGCATTGTATTCCCGGCAAACCCAGACCTGCTTGGCAGTGCAGACCAGACGGCAGCCTGCCAGGGTGGCGGAGCTGCCGCTTCGCGCCGCCAGGACCGCTTTTTCCATCGGCACCCGGCGCGGCGGATAGGCGGCGCCGGACACCCATTGGACCGCGCGCACCAGCAGCCGGTGGCTGATTTCGACGGGCAAGGTGCGGAACTTGCGCTGGCACAGCACAACCGCGCCCGCCTGCACATGGGCCAGATCGCGGGCGGCCAGAAAGACGTACCAGTCAAGCGCCTCACGGGCCTTGGACATGTTCCGGGCGATGCTGGCCAGCACTTCGGGCGTCACCCCCAGCGGCGCCAGATGCTCCAGCGCCTTGCGCACCCGCACCCGTTCAAACCGGGTATCCTCGTTGCTTGGATCCTCGGCCCAGTCCACGCCGCGCGCTTCCAGATAGCGGCGCAGCTCGCTGCGGGTCACATCCAGAAGCGGCCGCAGCAGGGTCACCCCCTTGTGGGTGCGCCGCGCCGCCATGCCCGACAGCCCCGTCACGCCAGAGGCCCGGGCCATGCGCATCAGCACCGTTTCGGCCTGATCGTCCGCCGTGTGGCCAAGCGCCAGCACCGGGATGCCGTGCTGCCGCGCCCAGCCGCACAAAAGCTCATACCGCGCTGCCCGCGCCTGCGCCTGCAGGTTGCCGTCCTGCGGCCTGTCCGTCCAGTGTAGCACCTCATGGGGGATGCCAAGCCGGGCCGCTGCCGCGCCGGCCGCTGCCGCCTCATCCGCTGAACCGGGGCGCAGCCCGTGGTCGACGGTTGCCGCAAAAAGCTGCACCTCGCCGCTGCCGAAACAGTCGTGCAGCAGATGCATAAGAGCCATCGAATCACCGCCGCCGGACAGGGCAATTCCCAGCTTGGCGGGCAGAGCAGACCGGAACTGACTGCGCACCAGGGCCGGGATATCCCGCCCGGCCTCGGTCAAGAGCAGCCCAGCTTGGCCAATTCGGCCCTGGCCTCTTCTTCCGCGCTGGTGCCCGGGAACCGCACGCCGACTTCGGACAGCGTCACGCAGGCCTGATCGGTCTGCCCCAGACGGCCCAAAGCCGCGCCCAGCTCAAACAGCGCCTTGGGCGCCACCGGGCCGGCGGAATTGCCTGAAAAGGCCGCCAGATAGGCCCGGGCCGCTTCGCGGGTGTCGCCCAGCCCGTCCAGCGCCTTGCCGCGGCTGAACTCGGCCGCCGCCGCCAGCGGGCTGCCCGGATAGGCCTGGTTGAACGCCGCAAGCTTTTCTGCCGCTTCCTGGTACTGGCCTTCGGCCAGCAGCGCCTCGGCGGCGTCGAAATCGGCCTGTTCGCCAATCGCCAGTTCGCCGCCCGCGGTGCCGCCGTCCGCGGTTTGCGGGGCTACCGCCACCGCCGCCGGCAGTTCGCCGCCGCCCAGCGTGGTGGTTTCGCCCAAGGCGCCGACATCGCCGCCTTCCAGCTCGACCAGGCGGAACTCCAGATCGCCGATCCGATTGGTGCCATCGGCAACAATCCGGTCGATCCGGTGGCCCAGTTCCTCGGTCTTCAGGGTCAGCCGCTGCAGTTCGCCTTCAATCGCGGCGACCCGGTCCAGCACCGTGTTGCCGGAGACGTCCGCAGACGGGGATCCGGTGGTGGACAGCTCGCGTTTCAGCCGCTGCACCTCCACATGCAAGACGGTCAGCTCCTGGCGGATGTCCGCCAGGGTCTGCTGGTCCTGCGCCGCCAGCGGCAGCGGCAGCAGCATCACAGTGGCCAAAAGCGCGGTGCGCAGAGGTTTCATGCCGTTACCCCGTCAGGCCGCCAGCCAGCACGGTGACAGCGCGGCGGTTCTTGGAATAGCAGGTCTCGTCCGAGCAGATCTCCAGCGGGCGCTCCTTGCCATAGCTCAACACCTTGATGCGGCCGCCGGCAATGCCCTGGGAGATCAGGTATTCGCGGGCGGCATTGGCGCGTTTGGCGCCCAGGCCCAGGTTGTATTCGCGGGTGCCCTGCTCGTCCGCGTGGCCCTCGATGGTGACCGCGTAATCGGCGTTCTGCGCCAGCCAGCGCGCCTGCCCCTGCAGGGTGGCCTGGGCGGCAGGCGACAGCGTGTGCTGATCGACCGCAAACAGAACCCGGTCGCCAACGGACTGGCGGAAATAGGCCGGGCTGGCGGGATCCAGTGCCCCGGCACCGGCGCCCGCACCTGCGCCGCCTGCCCCGCCGGCGCCGTTCAAATCGTCATTCCAGGGTTTGTTGCTGCAGGCTGCAAGCCCCAGCACGGCCACTGCCGCGATCGCCAATTTCAAGCCGCTCATGATGTCTGCCTATTCCTTTGCGTTTCTTGCCCCGACGTTATCATAAGCCCGGGTCTGGTTCCATGCGGGTATCCCCGCCTTTATGGCCCTGTTTCCGCAGCATTCACTTCTGCAGCGGCGACCACGACGGGTCCGACGCCCCGTCCGGCGTCTTGACCGGCTTCAGGTTGCGCCCGGTGATATCCACCGAGTAAAGAAGCGCCCGCCCGGAGCTGCCCTGGCTTTCACGGGTGAACATGATCACCCGGCCATTGGGCGCCCAAGTCGGCCCTTCATCCAGGAAGGAGGCGGTCAGCAGCCGCTCCTCGCTGCCGTCTGTGCGCATCACGCCGATGTGGAACCGGCCCTTGTTCTGCTTGGTGAAGGCCACCATGTCGCCGCGCGGCGACCAGACGGGCGTGCCATAGCGGCCCTCGCCGAAGCTGATCCGCCGCGCTTCGCCGCCGCCTGCGGGCATCACATAGAGCTGCTGGCTGCCGGACCGGTCGCTTTCGAACACGATCTGGCTGCCATCGGGCGAGAACGACGGCGCTGTCTCGATCGAGGGGGCCGAGGTCAGCCGGGTGTTGGCACCGGTGCTGATGTCCATCGAGAACAGGTCGGTGTTGCCGCCCTGGGTCTGGGAATAGACGATGGTGCGCCCGTCCGGCGCAAACCGCGGCGCAAAGCTCATGGTGCCGTCGCCGCTGGACAGCACCTTGCGCTGCACCTGGCCCACGTCCAGCACATGGATCTGCGGAAAGCCGCTTTCATAGCTGGTATAGAGCACCCGGTCGCCGGTGGGCGAGAACCGCGGCGCCAGCACGATGGAGGCGCTGTTGGTCAGGTACTGCACATTGGCGCCGTCGTAATCCATCACCGCCAGCCGCTTGCGGCGGTCGTTCTTGGGGCCGCTTTCAGAGACATAGACCACGCGGCTGTCGAAATAGCCGCTCTCGCCGGTAATTTCGCTGTAGATGGCATCGGCCACCTTATGCGCCATCCGCCGCCAGCCGTCGGTGGTGCCGGTGAACTGCAGCGCGGTTTCCAGCTCCTTTTCCGCAAACACGTCATAGCCGCGGAACCGCACCGTCAGCCCGTTGCCGGTGACGCTGACCGCGCCGGTGATCAGCGCCTGGGCGTTCACCGCCTTCCAGTCGGCAAATTTCACCGGGCCGTCGAACGCCGCCACCTTGGAGATGTGGGCGCTGGCAGGCACCTCCCGGAACAGGCCGGTGCCGCTGAGGTCAGAGGCGATCACCCGCGCGATTTCGGCGGCGTATTCCGCTGCCGCCGGGGTTTCCGGCACGAAATCCGGCACCGCGTAGGGCAACGGCTCGATCACACCCTGGTCGATTTCGATGCGGAGCGGCCCGGTCTGCGCCGCGGCTGCGCCTGCTCCGGCCAGTGCCGAAGCGCCGATCAGGAGTGCTGCCAGAATATTCCTCATTTGATCCGCATCCTTTCCGGATTGAATGTCATCTCAATATCACGCCATTGCGCGTATTTTTCAGCCGGAAGCTGAAATCCACTGGCACCGCAGCGGATAATCGCCCGCCGCGCCGCATCAAAGGCCTGCTGCGCCGCCGAAGACGCGCCGCCGGTGCTGGACAGCATCCGGATCGACCCGGAGTCAGGCCTGCCGTCCTGCGCCAGCGACACCGCAACAACCACAGTTGTCTTCAGCGCGTCGGTGGACAGCGAGCCCACGTTCCAGCACTGCGACACCGCCACCCGCAGGGCGTCCTTTTCCCCCAAGGTCAGCGGCGGGCCGGACGGTTCCGGATCTTCCACATCGGCGCCGCCCGCCAGCGCTTCGGCCAGGGCGTCCGCCACGGCCGAGGACGTGCCGGACGGCTCCGGCTCTGCCGGCTCTTCCGGCTTTGCCGGCTGGGCCGCTTCGGTAACCTGCGTGTCCGGTGCCGGCTGCGGCTTCGGCCGCGACGGCCGGGTCACGGGGCGCTTGGAAACAGCCGGCGCGGCGGAGGCCGCAATGTCCTCGCCCTCGTTCTCTTCTGTGACGATCCGGTCGCTGGCGGCCTCGCGCGCAGTGGCTTCCTGCGTCTCTTGCTCGGTCTCGGCCCCCTCGTCCGGCGCGACCTCGGGCTGAACGACATCGTCGATCCGGGTGTCTGGCTCCGGCGGCGCAACGGGTTCCGGCGCCACCCGGTCCACCGGGCGCGGCGCGGCCTCCGGCCTCACCCGCGGCACCAGCGCGGCGATCTCCGGCTCTTCCGCCGCCGGCGGCGGCGCATCAGGCACCTCCGGCTCGGGCTGCGCATCGGGCAGCTCTGCCACCTGCGGGTCAGGCTCTGCCGGCGCGACCGGCTCGGGCCGGGACACCTCGGGCTCCGGGTCCGGCTGCGGAGCGGACTCCGGCGCGGGCTGCACCTCCGCAGGCTCGTTCAACGGTGCGGGCTCCGGCGCGACCTGCGGCGCCTTGCGCTGCTGGCTCAGTTTCTCGAATTCCTCCGCGGAGATCAGCGCCACCTGCTGCACATTGGACGGCAGGGGTTCGGACGGGAACCAGGCGCCGAAGACGACCCATGTCATCAACAGCCCATGGCCTGCCAGCGAGATTTTGGTTCCGGTCTGCACCACGTGCGTCCCCGCCTACTGCCCCGTGCCTTCGGCTTGCCGCCCGTCCAAGGCCGGGCCGCCAGTATCCGTGACCAGCCCCACGTTGGAAAAGCCGCCCGCATTCAGCGCGCCCATCACCTGCATCACGTCCGCATAGGCGATCTTGCCGTCCGCGCGCAGGAACACCCGGTCCGAGGACCGCTCTGCCGCAATCGCCCGCAGCTTGGGCACCAGTTCATCGCGCACCACCGGGGTGGTCTGGATCTCCACCCCGCCCTCGGCGGTCATGGTCACGGTCAGCGGCTCTTCCTCGTCGCCCGGCAAGGCCCCGGCGGCGGTCTTGGGCAGTTCCACCGGCACGCCGACGGTCATCAGGGGTGCGGCCACCATGAAGATGATCAGCAGCACCAGCATCACGTCGACAAACGGCGTGACGTTGATCTCGGACATCGGCGCGCCCCGGCGGCGGCGGCGTCCCCGGCGGCGGTCGCCGCCCCCCGAAGGCTGCTGGACTGCGGCGCCCATCGCCTCAGGAATCCAGCTGGCGGCTGAGGATGGTGGCGAACTCGTCGGCAAAGGCCTCGTAGCCGCCGATGATGCGGTCGCTGTCCGCGCTCAGCTTGTTGTAGAACACAACCGCCGGAATGGCCGCCAGCAGGCCCAGACCGGTCGCCATCAGCGCCTCGGCAATGCCGGGCGCGACGACGGCCAGGTTGGTGTTCTGCTGCTCCGCAATTTCGATAAAGGCGGTCATGATGCCCCATACGGTGCCGAAAAGCCCCACAAACGGCGCGGTGGAGCCGACGGTGGCCAGCACCGACAGGCCGCCCTGCAGCCCCTCGGTCTCCTTGGCGATGGCGACATCCATCGACCGGTCGATGCGCGCCTGCGCGCCGGGGATCAGCCCGCCGTCGCTGCGGTGGCTGCGCCGCCATTCAGTCATCCCTGCGGAAAAGATCCGCGCCGCCTGTCCCGGCGGCTCTGCCCCCACCTGGTCGAACAGCTGATCCAGCGGGTTGCCGGACCAGAACGCCCGGTCGAAGGCATCCGCCTCCTGCCGCGCCTTGCGGTAATTGATCATCTTCTGAATGATGATGCCCCAGGACCAGATCGAGGCCCCGACCAGCATCAGCATCACCAGTTTCACGGTCACGGTGGCCCGCGCAAATAGGCCCCACATGGAGAAATCAATCTCCTGCGCCAGCGCCAGAGTTTCTGCTTCCATTCGCCTGCTCTACGGTTTTTCCCGGCCGTTTATCCGGCCTTATTTGGCAAGACGCTAGCGCAGTTCAATGGCAAAGACCATCAAAACAGGCGGCAGTGTGCCAAATGTTACCGCAATGCGCGAATCTCTGCCGGCAGCCGCGCCGGTTTGCCGCCCGTGGTGATGCAGACGATGGTGACCTGGGCGCGGAACAGCGGCTGGCCGTCGCGGGTGACGTCCTGGATCAGGGTCATCCGGGCGGGGGTCACAGCGTGCATCGAGGTGGTGACCAGCAGCTCCTCGTCGAATTTCGCAGGCGCCAGGTAATCCGCCTCGATCCGGCGCACCACATAGATCAGCCCGGCCTCGCGCATGGCGTTCTGATCGACGCCGATGCCGCGCACCCAGTCGCTTCGGGCGCGTTCGATGAAGCGCAGGTAATTGGCGTGATAGACGATCCCGCCCATGTCGGTGTCCTCGTAATAGACCCGGACGGGGAATTGGTGGTTCATTGCCGTCACAGTAAGTCCATCCGTTTCAAAAGAAGCCCCAACACTGTCAGTCCTAGTGACTGCGCGATCACTTTCAGCTTCTCGGTTCTGAGGCTTTCCCCTTTGCCTTCGCGTGCCCGCCACAGACCGTTGCCGATAATCCAGAGAGCAAGAGCACTCGTCAGCAACCCGACGGAAGTCAGCGCATGAAACTGCCAAGCTTCAACCGCACCGTCTACGACAAGCCACCCCATTGCCAGAACCATCAAGGCAATACCGGCCGCGGCAAAGGGATAGGACTTTCGCACAGCTCGGCCTGCAGACCCCTCAGACCACTTGCCGTGTTCCGCAGGTAACCTCAACAAAGCCGACCAGGTAAGGAATGACCAAACAAGAAAAACAATAAAAATAAAGCCGCTCAATTTCAGCGCGATGCCAAGAAAGCTCATTTTCCCTCCAACTGCGGCAAGCCTTATTGCAGCTCGTACTCCGCCAGCATGTCATAACGCGCGCCTTGCGGTGCCAGCGTCGACTGAAACAGTGCAAAACGCTCCACTTCGCAGTCCAGCCGAAAACCTGCCGCTCCCGCGAGATACCGCGCGATCTTCTCCACCTGCCCCGCCTCCAGATGCCGGGGAAAGCGCGCCAGCGTGACATGCGGACGGAAGCGCTCACGCGGCAGGTCCAGGCCCGCTTCGCGGCAGGCGCTGCGGACACGGCCACGCAGCTGGGTCAGCTCCGGTGTTGCTTGAACCTCCGCCGCCAGCACCCGCGGCAGCTTGCCGCCAAAGGTGTCCAGCCCGCGGAAAGAAAGCGTCAACGGCGGCGCGCTGATCTCCGCCAGCGATTGGTGCAGCGTCTCAAGCACTGCCTCCGGCTGGTCGTCCAGAAAGGCGAGCGTCAGGTGCATGTTCTCTGTCGGCACATGCCGCCCCACCGTCAGCCCCTCCTGCAGGCGCTCCAGCACGTCCAGGGCTGCATCCGGCAGCGGCAGGCCCACGAAAGCGCGCATCAGGACTGCGGCTGATCCGCCGTCGGCGCCTGCAGGCGCGCGAACAGGCGCAGGGCGTGGGATTTGTCGTCTGCCGCCACCGGCATCATCCGGTCATATGCTGCGGCAATCACGCCCGCGATCTCCGGGCGCAGGATGGTGGCACCGGTTTCCGGCAGCACCGCCAGCGGCGAAGCCTCGGCAAAGGCCGCATCGCCCCACAACAGCGCCGCCTGCACTGCCTGGGTCAGCGCCAGGGTCTCGGCCGGGATCTGCGCCATCGCGCCCTTCATCCGCAGGAACACGAACCCCGCCTTGATGCCGCCCTGATCGTCAAACCGGAACGCGCGGTACTGGCTGGCGCCCGCCTCCTTCAGCCGCGCGACCAGCGGCTGCAGGCCCGGGATCAGCCGGTTCAGATCCGGCACCTCCAGCAGTTCGTCCCAGTCGCGAAAGAAGAAGAACATCAGGTTCGAGCCCAGCTCCGGGTCGGTCTCGGCCATCTGGTGGCCCGCCAGCGTCATCACCGCCTCCAGCGCGCCCTTGAGGGTCTTGAGGGTCTCGTCCTGCACCCCGAACACGATCGGCGCCACTGGCCGCCCCCAGCGGGCAAAGGCATAGGCACCGTCGTTGCGGGTGAACAGGGCTTCGATCTGCTCCGGTGTCAGGTCTCGCAGCTGGGCGGTCATGGGCGTCTCCTTCGTCTGCCCCGTCTATGCCGTCTGCGCCGCGCGGCGGCAAGGGGGGCGGCTCCCGCGCCTGCCCGGCCTCCTGGCTGCGCCAGGCCGCCGGCAGCAGTCTTGGGCCCGGCGCCGCTGGCGCGGCGCAGACCTGGATTGAGCGCAGCCGCGCCGTGCGTCAGCGCGGCGCCCCGCCCAACGGGTGCAGGCGCATCTGCGATGCGCCGGCGGCGGGCGGGAGCGCCTCCCTGGAAGAGAAAATGACCCCTCGCAAATAGGTCAGCTGTCCTGCCGCAATGTTTCGCGCGCGAAACATTCGGACAGAAACACTGACACAACTTATGGTGGTGCGCGCTGCTTTTACCCGAACAGGTCGTTCTGGCTGCGCGGCGGCGGCATTCCGAGGTGCGTCCAGGCCTTTTGCGCCAGCATCCGCCCGCGCGGCGTGCGCTGGATCAAGCCCTGCTGCAAGAGGTAGGGTTCAATCACCTCCTCCAGCGCGTCGCGGCTCTCTGACAAGGCGGCCGAGATCGTCTCGATCCCCACCGGACCGCCGCCGTAGTTTTCGGCGATCAGTTTCAAATAGCGGCGGTCAGCCCCGTCGAGTCCCAGCTGATCCACGCCCAGCCGCGTCAATGCGCCGTCGGCCAGTTCCCGGGTGATGGTTCCATCGCCCTCGACCACCGCAAAGTCCACCACGCGGCGCAGGAGCCGCCCGGCGATCCTGGGGGTGCCGCGCGCGCGCCGCGCGATCTCGCGGGCGCCGGCGTCATCGGCGGGCGCGCCCAGCTTGAGGGCGTTTCGGCTGACGATCTCAAACAGTTCATCAATAGTGTAGAACTGCAGCCGGGTCGGGATGCCGAAGCGGTCCCGCAGCGGCGTGGTCAGAAGGCCCATGCGGGTGGTGGCGCCGACCAGGGTGAAGGGCTGCAGCTCGATCCGCACGGTGCGCGCCGCCGGCCCTTCGCCGATCACCAGGTCCAGCTCGAAATCCTCCATCGCCGGGTACAGCACCTCCTCCACCGCCGGGTTCAGACGGTGAATTTCGTCGATGAACAGCACGTCGCGGGATTCGAGGTTGGTGAGGATCGCCGCCAGATCCCCCGCCTTGGCCAGCACCGGGCCGGAGGTCATGCGGAAGTTCACCCCCAGCTCGCGCGCGACGATCTGCGCCAAGGTGGTCTTGCCGAGGCCGGGCGGGCCGTGGAACAGCGTGTGGTCCATCGCCTCGCCGCGGCGGCGGGCGGACTCGATGAAAACGCGCAGGTTGGCGCGGGCCTCGGCCTGGCCGATGAATTCGCCAAGTCCCTGCGGGCGCAGGGCGCGGTCGTTTTCCGCAGCACTGTCTTCCGGCAGCGGTTCGGGGCGCAGGGCGGGGTCGGCGTCAATCACAGGCATTTCCCCTGATACAAAGGGCAGCGCCCGGCCGCGGGCGGAAGCGAAGCGCCCGCCCATGGGGGCGGTCGGGCGCTGCCCGGCCTGTCGGCCCGGCGGTACATTGAGATTTCACGCCCAAGTCCATTATCCTTTCGGCGCCAGCAGGCGCAGTGCGGCGCGGATCAGTTCCGGCTCATCGGCATCCGGCCAGGTGGCCGCGGCTTCCGCCACCGCAGCGGCGGCGTCGGAAGGGCCGTAACCCAGATTGCCCAGGGCCGACAGCGCCCCGGCGGAGGCGGCAGCCGCACCGCTCGGCTTCTTCGGCGGCGCTTTGCGGGCCGGTTTGGCGGCGGGTGCCGGATCAGCCGCCTCGACCAGCTCCAGCCCGGGTCCGTCCATCGCATCGGCCACTGTGCCGCCCATTGCCATCACGCCGGGCGCCTTGTCCTTCAGATCCAGCACGATCCGCTGCGCGGTCTTGGGGCCGACCCCCTTGGCCGCCTTGACCGTGGCCCAGTCGCCCAAAGCAATCGCCCGGCTGACCCCGTCCGGACCCAGCGCGCCGAGAATGGCCAGCGACACCTTGGCCCCAACCCCCTGCACCGAGGTCAGCAGCCGGTGCCATTCCTTCTCTACCAGCGAGGTGAAGCCGTAAAGCTGCATCAGGTCCTCGCGCACCACCAGATCGGTGTACAGCGCGACGGGCTCCCCCGCGCCCGGCAGCGCCGCCATGGTGCGGTCGGAGCAATAGACGATATAGCCGACGCCGCGCACGTCAATCAGCACATGATCCTGCGCCCGGTAGTCGAGGCGGCCCGTCAGTTTTCCAATCATGCCAGCGGTCCGGTCATGCGCGTTTCTCCTTCAGCTGCCGCTGCTGCGTGCCCCTGTAATAGGCGTGGCAAATGGCAATCGCCAGCGCGTCCGCTGCATCGGCGTTTTTCGGCAGGCAGCCCGGCAGCTGCAGCTTGACCATATGCATCACCTGCTCCTTCTCGGCGTGGCCCACGCCCACCACCGTTTTCTTGACCCGGTTCGGGGCGTATTCCCCCACCGGCAGCCCGGCCTTGGCCAGTGTCAGCAGCGCCACGCCGCGCGCCTGGCCCAGCTTCAGCGTGCCGGCGCCGTCCTTGTTCACGAAGGTCTGTTCGATCGCCGCCTGGTCCGGGGCAAAGGCCTCGATGATCTCGGTGACCTGATTGTGCAGCGACAGGAGCCGCTCGCCCAGATCATCGCCGTCGGAGGTGCAGACGCCATTGGCGACATGGCTCAGCCGGGTGCCGCGCGATTCGATCACGCCCCATCCGAGGTTCCGCAACCCCGGATCAATTCCCAAAATCCGCATGATGTGCCCGGTCCCTGCCTGCTTGTCAGAAATTTATTTTTCCCACCGCTAGCACAAAACGCGAACATGTCCAATTGCTTTCCGGCTGCCCGCAGCCGCGAAGCGGCGCTGCCGTGGTCTGAAACCGACCCCTTGCAGAGGCGGAAGCGACATTTTCCGGCCAATTTCCCTGCCGCGCGGAAAGCCCTTGTTTATAAGGGTTTAAGCTATGCACAGACTGCATATGACACATGCAATTTCGGATCTTGCCGCGCTGAAAGTTCGCCACTAGATGCCCGCCATCGCACCACAGAGACGATCGCCAACACCAGATCAGAGGACAAGGACATGGCCGCTTTCGACACCACCCGCACCACCTATGGGTCCACCGGCCTGTTTGGCCGCATCGGCGCCCTCGCTGCCAGCGCTGCTGGCGCTTTTGCTGCCTGGAACGACGCCCGCGCAACCCGCAACGTGCTGTCGGGCCTGACCGACCGCGAGCTGGCCGACATCGGCCTGTGCCGCGGCGACATCGAAACTGTCGCGGCTGGCAAACCCGTATTCTGAAACCCTTTCTTCAGCCCTGCCGCCTCCCTCGGGGCGAATAGGCGGGGCGAATAGGGAAATGCCGCGGACCCGCACCGGGCCGCGGCGTTTTTTTGTCTGGACGCCCCCCCTACCAAGGCACGTTTTCCGGGCATGAAAAAGGCCGCCAGCTCCCCCTGCCGGCGGCCTTTCTGCGGCCCCGCAGCTGACCCGGCGGTCAGCGCAGCACGGGCCCGATCTTCTGGGCGATAAAGACGGAGACCGGATCGGCCTGCATGATAAAGGCCCCAGCGCGCTCCACTGCGCTGCCGCCCGCAAGCGTCCGCACCCGCTGGTCATAGCTGCCAAAGCCCAGCGCGGCCATCAGGAAGCCCTTGAACAGCAGAAACGCCGCAGCGAAGAAAACCAGCGTGCGGGCGGAAATCCGGGATTGCACGCTGCCCGGCTTGATCACCAGCAGCCCGTCCGGCCGCAGCTTTGCCGAGTAACCCCCGGCCATGGCTTCATGTTTGCGGTTGATCTGCTTCAAACGCGCCTGGAACTGATCATGATGTTCCCCCATTACGAGCCTCCGAACTGGCCCCCACCAGCGGATGGCTCATTCTTGGCTCGAAATGAGGCGAAAATGCGGCAAACCCTTAAAATTCATCGCAAACTTAAATCAATTACCCCGCTTTGCGCAGAAGTAACGTTGTCCATTCACCAATTTCGTCCCGGCGTTCAAGATTGACGCCGTTCTGTGCATAAACGGCGACCACGCCGTCGGCCTGCTCGTTCAGGATACCGGAGAGAATCGCATAGCCGCCGGGGCGCAGATTCGCCGCCAGATCGGGGGCCAGGGCCACCAGCGGCCCCTTCAGAATATTGGCGAAGATGAGATCGTAGGGCGCCTGCGCCTGCAAGTCCGGATGATCGAACCCGGCCGCTTCGAGGCAGATGACCTGGCCTTCCATGCCGTTGGCCTTCAGGTTGGCCTCGGCGACGTCCACCGCCACCTCGTCGATGTCGCTGGCCAGAATGGCGCCGTCCCAGACCCGCGCGGCGGCCATCGCCAGAACCGCGGTGCCGCAGCCGATATCCGCCACTTTTTCGCCCCGAAAGCCCTGGTCCAGCAGGTGATCCAGCGCCTTGAGGCAGCCAAGGGTGGTGCCGTGGTGGCCGGTGCCGAACGCCATGGCGGCCTCGATCAGCAGCGGAATGCGGCCAGCGGGCAGCTTGTCCGCGTCGTGGCTGCCGTAGACAAAGAAGCGGCCCGCCTCAACCGGCGCCAGCTCGCGGCGGACATGGGCGACCCAGTCGGTTTCCGGCACTTCGGAGACGACAAAGGGTTTGGCGTCATGCATCGCGGCCAGCAGGGCAAGGCCCGCCTCATCCGGGGCTTCGGTGAAATAGCCGCCGACCTCCCACAGGCCGGAGCCGTCCTCCACCTCAAAGACGCCGATGCCGGTGGGCTCGGGGTTCAGCCGCTCCATCGCGTCACCCAGTGCTTCGGCCTGGGCTTTTCCTGGAAGGGTCGTGAGGGCGGTGAAGGTGGTCATAGCGTCTCTCCTGAAGCTGTTGGCAAGCGCCTAGGCTGCCGCGCGCCCCGCGTCAAGCGCCGCCCGCCTGGCTCCAGACCGGGCAGCGCCCGGGCACATCAAGAGCGCGGGCGCCACGGGGCTGTCCGGTCATTCGGCCGGCGCGGGACGGGCGTATTTGCTGAAAATGGTCTCGTTGCCGGGCTCCGGATGGCGCGGGATCAGCAGCGACAGGGACAGCGACACCAGCGCCATGCCCGCCGCCAGTGTAAACACCATGCCCGGCGAATAGACCCACAGCAGCCCCAGCAGCACCGGCAGGAACACCGCGGCGATGTGGTTGATGGTAAAGGCCACGGCAGCGGTAGGGGCAATGTCGCCCGGATCGGCGATCTTCTGGAAATAGGTCTTGAGCGCCAGCGCCAGCGCAAACAGCACATGGTCCACCACATAGAGAACCGCGGCAACCACCACGCCCCAGCCGAACCAGTAGATGCCGCCGTAAGCGGCAAAGACGGCGGCGAGGCCTGCGTATTCGAAGATCAGCGTGCGCCGCTCGCCGAACATGGCCACGGCCTTGCCCAGCATCGGCGCGGCGGTCATGTTGATCACCAGGTTGATCAGGTACAGCCCGGTCAGCTCATGCACCTCAAAGCCGAATTTCTCCACCATCATGAAGCCTGCAAACACCACAAAGATCTGCCGCCGCGCGCCGGCCATGAACTGCAGCGCATAGTAAAGCCAGTAGCGTTTGCGCAGGATCAGTTTCTTGGTCTGCGGGTGCGGCGCGTCGAACTGCGGATAGGCGAACAGCGCAAACAGCGCGATCAGCGCCGTGGCCCCGCCCGCCGCCATGAACACGGTGTTGTAGGCCAGATCGAAGCGGTCCCAGGTCAGCACGATCAGGCCATAGACCACCAGCGTCGCAGCGGAGCCTGCCGCCACCAGCCAGCCCAGCGTCTGCGGCGCCTTTTCCTTGGACAGCCATTGCAGCTGCAACGACTGGTTCACTGTCTCGTAATAGTGAAAGCCGATCGAACTCAGCAGCGTCACCATCAACAGGCCGCCCAGCGACGGGAACCAGGCGGTGACCGCTGTCGCCACCCCCAACAGCACCAATGAGATCATCCCCAGCACCTGCTCGCGGACGAAGATGATGACGGCGATCACCCCCACCGCCAGAAAGCCCGGGATCTCCCGCACCGTGTGCAAGAGGCCGATGTCGGCCCCGTCGAACTGTGCCGCCTCGATCACGAAGTTGTTGAGCAGCGCGCTCCAGGCGTTGAAGGCTATCGGCATCGCCAGCGCCATCAGGAACAGGAGCGTCACGGGACGGCGCCAGAACGGGAGGCCTTGCGCCTCATGCAGGGGCATCGGTTTGAACATGCACCGGATGTACGCCTCCGCGCCCGGTTTGGCGAGAGGCAACAGGCGGCTGCACATCCACCTTTGCGCCAGCGCGCAGAAGCATACCGCCCCCGTCCCTGATCTGCATCAAAGCGTCCTCCTGCAGGACCACATATGCAAACATGTGAATTTGGAGGTGTGTGATGGATCTGGTTCCCCTGGTTGAGCGTATCGGCGAGGCGCCGGCAGCGGCCTTGCTGGGCCTTTTGACCGGCGTTGTCTTTGGCATCGCCGCGCAGCGGTCGCGGTTCTGCCTGCGGGCCGCCACGGTGGAGTTTGCGGGCGGCCGGCTGGGCGACAAGGTGGCGGTCTGGCTGCTGACCTTTTCCACAGCGGTGGTCTGGGTGCAGGCGGCGCAGATGCTGGGGCTGATGGAAAGCGCCGATGCCCGGATGATGGCGGTGCCGGGCAGCTGGTCCGGCGCCATCCTCGGCGGGCTGATGTTCGGCTGCGGCATGGTGCTGGCGCGCGGCTGCTCGGGGCGGCTTCTGGTGCTGGCGGCCACCGGCAACCTGCGCTCGGTGGTGTCGGGGCTGATCTTTGCGGTGGTGGCGCAGATGAGCCTTTCGGGCCTGCTGTCGCCCGCGCGGGACTGGCTGGCCAGGCAGTGGATCACCGGGGGCGGGCGCAATCTGGACCTGCTGGCGGCCCTGGGCATCCCGCAAGCAGGCGGGGTGATCCTGGGGCTTGCCACGGCAGCGCTGGCCCTGGTGCTGGCGCGCCGCAACCGCATCGGCGCGGCGCGGCTGGTCTTTGCCTCCGGCGTCGGGTTCGCCGTCGCGCTAGGCTGGGTGCTGACCTATGCGCTGAGCCAGGTGGCCTTTGACCCGGTGCAGATCGAAAGCGCGACCTTCACCGGCCCCTCCGCCCACACGCTGATGTTCTTCCTGGACCGGGGCGCGGTGCTGGAATTCGACATCGGCCTGGTGCCCGGCGTGTTCATCGGCGCGATGCTGGCTGCGGCTTTTGCCGGGGAGATGAAGCTGCAGGCCTTCGATGACGCCGCCACCATGCGCAAGGCGATGACCGGCGCCGCGCTGATGGGGTTCGGCGGCATGCTGGCCGGCGGCTGCGCCATCGGCGCGGGCGTCACCGGCGGCTCGATCTTTGCAGGCACCGCTTGGGCGGCGCTGTTTTTCATGTGGATCGGCGCGATGGCCACCAGCATCCTGACCGGCGCTGCAGCTGAAACCGCAACGGCCTGAGCCGGTGTTTCAGGCGAGGCTCTGCCTCGCGCTCCGGGATATTTTCAGCCAGATGAATGAAGGATCCACACTTCATCTGGCCCCAAATATCCCGGGGGAGGCCCGCAGGGGCCGGGGGCAGAGCCCCCGTCTGCCGCAGTCCTAAAAGAAACTCTGCGGGTCGATGTCGACGCTCAGCCGCAAGTCGCCCTTCAGCCGCAGCGGCGCGATCCAGCGGGCGATGGCGTCCTGCAGCGGCACGCCCTTGGCCGCCTTGACCAGCAGCCGCACCCGGTGGCGGCCGCGCACCCGGGCGATGGGGGCCGGGGCCGGGCCGAACAGCTGGGCGCCGATCTGGCGCAGGGGACCATCGTTGCGGGCCATCGCATTGCCGAGGTCAAACACCGCCGCCAAATCCGGACCCGACAGGATGATCCCCGCCATCCGCCCGTAGGGCGGCACGCCGGCGGCCTGGCGTTCGGCGGCTTCGGCCTTCCAGAAATTTTCCTCATCCCCCGACAGGATCGCCCGGATCACCGGGTGTTCAGGCTGAAAGGTCTGCATCAGGGCCTCTCCCGGCCGCTCGGCGCGGCCGGCCCGGCCCGCCACCTGGCGCATCAGCTGAAAGGTCCGCTCCGCCGCGCGCAGGTCGGAGCCCTGCAGGCCGAGGTCGGCGTCGATCACCCCCACCAGCGTCAGGAGCGGAAAGTTGTGGCCCTTGGCGACCAGCTGGGTGCCGAGGATGATGTCGGCCTCGCCTGCTGCAATCTCCCCGATCCTCTGTTTCAGCGCGCGGGCGGAGCCGAAGAGGTCGGAGCTGAGCACCGCGATGCGCGCCTCCGGAAACAGGGCGGTGGCTTCCTCCGCCAGACGCTCGATGCCGGGGCCGACGGGGGCCATCTTGCCCTCCACCTCGCAGGAGGGGCAGGCCTCGGGCACCGGCTTGGTTTCGCCGCACTGGTGGCACATCAGCCGCTTCATGAAACGGTGCTCGACCATCCGCGCGTCGCAATGGTCGCAGGCCACCTGCGCGCCGCAGGCACGGCAGATTGTGACCGGGGCAAAGCCGCGGCGGTTCAGGAACAGGAGCGACTGCTCGCCGCGTTCCATTCTGAGGGTCATCGCCTGCTTCAGGGTTGGCGAGATCCAGGTGGCGGGCAGCAGGTCTTCTGACCGCATGTCCACCGCGCGCATCTCCGGCAGCACCGAGGCGCCGAAGCGGGAGGTGAGGTTCAGCCGCTTGTACTTGCCCGCCTCGGCATTGGCCCAGGTCTCCAGCGAGGGCGTGGCTGAGGCCAGCACCACCTGCGCCGAACACATCGCCGCGCGCAGCACCGCCATGTCGCGGGCGTTGTAGAGCACCCCGTCCTCCTGCTTGTAGGAAGTGTCGTGCTCCTCATCGACGATGATCAGGCCAAGGTCGCGGAACGGCAGAAACAGGGCGGAACGGGCGCCGATCACCAGCTGCGCCGCCCCCTGCCCGACCATTTTCCAGACCCGGCGGCGTTCGGTCATGGTGGCGCCGGAGTGCCACTCAGCCGGTTTGGCACCGAACCGGGCCTCGACGCGGGTCAGGAATTCGGCGGTCAGCGCGATCTCCGGCAGCAGCACCAGCGCCTGCCGCCCGGCGCGCAGGGCGGCGGCAACGGCCTCCAGGTAGACCTCGGTCTTGCCGGAGCCGGTGACGCCCTTCAGCAAGGTTGTCCCGTAGCGCCCGCTGTGCACGGCATCTGCAAGCGCAGCTGCCGCGTTGGCCTGGTCGTCGGTCAATTGCTTGGAAGGCAGTTCCGGGTCCAGATGCGGATAGGGGGTGTCGCGCGGCGCTTCCTCCTCGCGCAATGCGCCCTGTTTCACCAGCCCCTTCACCACCGAAGGCGTGACATCGGCCATATCCGCCAGCTCGCGCGGGGTGAAGGCGAGGCCGCCGAACTCCTCCAGCACCTCCAGCACGCGGGTGCGGGCCTCGGTCATCCGGTCCGGCACGCCGTCGCCCCGGCGCAGGATCTTGCGCATCGAGGGCGGATCGCTGAGGCCCGGCGCGCGGGTGGCCAGCCGCAGCATCGCGGGCATCGGGGTCAGGGTGTAGTCGGCGGCTTTGCCGAGGAACTGGCGCATCTCGCTGCGCATCGGCGCGACATCCAGCACCCGGATCACCGAGCGCAGCTTGGCCGAATCGAAGTCCCCGGCACCCGGCCCCCAGACCACGCCCAGCACCTTGCGCGGCCCCAGCGGCACCTCGACATAGGCGCCGAGGTAACAGCCGCCCTCCGGCGCGCGGTAATCCAGCAGCCGGTCAAGGGGTTGCGTGGTCAGAACCCCGACCCTTTCGCCTGCCTGAAAGAACTCCTGCCCGCTCATGCTGCTGCCCATGTTGCCGCCCGTAATCCCATGAGGTAAAGGCTGAGGCGACCGAGGCCAACCCATCCAAAGGACTGCCCCATGAAATTCTTCGTAGATACCGCCGAGATCGACGCGATTGCCGAGCTGAACGATCTGGGCATGGTGGACGGTGTCACCACCAACCCGTCGCTGATCAAGAAATCCGGCCGCGACATCATCGAGGTCACCAAGGAGATCTGCGCCCTGGTCGACGGTCCGGTGTCGGCGGAAGTGACCGCAACCGATGCGGAAACCATGATCGCCGAAGGCCGCAAGCTGGTGGAGATCGCCGAGAACATCGCCGTCAAGGTGCCGCTGACCTGGGACGGCCTCAAGGCCTGCAAAACCCTGACCGATGACGGCCACATGGTGAACGTGACCCTGTGCTTCTCCGCCAACCAGGCGCTGCTGGCAGCCAAGGCGGGCGCGACCTTCATCTCCCCCTTCGTCGGGCGTCTGGATGACATCAACCTGGACGGCATGGAGCTGATCGAGGACATCCGCATCATCTATGACAACTACGGCTTTGACACGCAGATCCTGGCGGCCTCGATCCGTTCGGTGAACCACGTGCTGGATTCGGCCCGCATCGGCGCCGACGTGATCACCGCGCCGCCCGCGGTCATCAAGGCAATGGTGAACCACCCCCTGACCGACAAGGGCCTGGATGCCTTCCTCGCCGACATCAAGGCGGCAGAGATCAAGATCCTCTGATCTTCCTGCCGGACCGGATGCAACACAAGGCGCCCCGCTGCGGGCGCCTTTTTCTTTGGCCAGTGCTTCTTTGGCAGGTGTTTCTTCGGAATGTGTTGCTTTGGCCGCTGCGGGCCAAGCGCTCCCGCACCGCCAAGCCCCCCGGCTGACGCCGGGCCGCCTGGAGCGGCTTGGGCCCGGCAGCGCGCCTGCCAGCGCGCTGCCGCGGCGCTGTTGCGCCGCTGCGCCGGGCATCTGCCCGGCGCCCGGCCCAACGGGAGCGGGGCATTGCGATGCACCGGCGACGGGCGGGAGCCTGCCTGCGCGCGGCAATTTCTGCCGGTCCGGAATTTTTCCGCAGCATTGCGCGAATCCCGTGTTATACACGTCACCAAACCCGTCAGAGGTCCGGAGCCGTAAGAGTTCACCCATGAGCAGTACAAGCCCTTCAGTCAGCCTGGAAGACCAGCTGCGCGAGGCGATCCTCGCCAAACCCGACGCGGTGCTGGAAGACCAGCACCTGATGAACGCCCTGGTCGCCGCCAATGAGCGCGCGATGGGCTCCAACGTCGTCGACCTGCGCGGCATCGCGATGGAGCGGATGGCGGCGCGGCTCGACCGGCTGGAGGACACCCACCGCTCGGTCATCGCCGCGGCTTACGACAACCTGGCCGGCACCAACCTCATTCACCGCGCCGTGCTGCGGCTGCTGGAGCCGCGCGATTTCACCGCCTTCCTCGCCTGCCTGGAACAGGACATGCCGGAGATCCTGCGTGTCGATGCCCTGGCGCTGGTGCTGGAAACCGCGCAGCCCGGCGGCGCCGCGGTCGAGCGCAAGTCGGGCGCACTGAAACTGGCAGGCCCCGGCTTCACCGAAAGCTATGCCGGACAGCCCGGCAGCCAGCGCACCGTGACCCTGCGCCAGACCCAGGGCGGCAGCCCGCGGGTCTATGGGCAAAAGGCCGAATGGATCCGCTCCGAGGCCTGCCTGATGCTGGATCTGGGCGAAGGCCGCCTGCCCGGGATGCTGGTGCTGGGGTCGGAAGACCCGCATCAGTTCTCGCCGATGCAAGGCGCTGATCTGCTGGGCTTTTTCAGCGGCGTTTTCGAACGTTCGATGCGCTGCTGGCTGTCATGACCCTGATCTCCCCGGCCTGCCGCGATGCGCTGCAGCTCTGGCTGGAGCGGCTGGGCGGGCTGGAGGATGCCTCGGCCAACACGCTGGCGGCCTACCGCGGCGATGTGACCGCCTTTCTGGCCTTCATGACGCAGCACTTTGGCGGCCCGCAGGGACTGGGCGCGCTGGCGCGGATCACCACCGCCGACATGCGGGCCTGGATGGCGTCGGAGCGCAACTCCGGCACCGGCGCGCGGTCGCTGGCACGCAAGCTGTCGGCGGTCAAGACCTTCTACCGCTGGCTGGCCAAGCGCGAGGGGTTTGAGCCTGCCGCGGTGCTGCTGGCGCGCGCGCCCAAGTTTCAGAAAAAGCTGCCCCGTCCGCTGGCGCCGGAGGCCGCCAAGGCGGTGCTGGAGACGGTGGAGCTGCAATCGGACACGGACTGGGTGGCCGCCCGCGACGTGGCGGTGGTCACGCTGCTCTATGGCTGCGGCCTGCGGATTTCCGAGGCACTGGGGCTGAAGGGCGCCGACGCGCCGCTGCCGCAGGTGCTGCGCATTCTGGGCAAGGGCCGCAAGGAGCGCGTGGTGCCGGTGCTGCCCGCCGCCCGCGCCGCGGTGGACCGCTATCTGGCGCTGTGCCCGCACCCGCAGGAACGCGCGGCGCCGCTGTTCCGCGGTGTGCGCGGCGGCGCGCTGAACCCGCGCCAGATCCAGGAGGTGATGGCCAAGACCCGTGCCCAGCTGGGGCTGCCCGCCACCGCGACCCCGCATGCGCTGCGCCACAGCTTTGCCACCCACCTGCTGGAGGCGGGCGGCGATCTGCGCGCCATTCAAGAGCTTTTGGGCCATGCGTCGCTGTCGACCACCCAGGCCTATACGGCAGTGGACACCGCCCATCTGATGGATGTCTACATGCGCGCCCACCCCAAGGCGTGACTTGACCCGGCGCGGTTTCCGGCCTTTGCTGGCACCAGGGAGGCCTGCCCATGCCCGTCTCACAGCCTGAAGACCCCATCCTGACCAGCACGCTCACCTGCCCGTCCTGCGGGCATCAGGCGACGGAAAGGATGCCGCAAGACGCCTGCCAATGGTTCCACGAATGCCCGGGCTGCCGCAGCCTGCTGCGGCCCCGGCCCGGCGACTGCTGCGTGTTCTGTTCTTACGGCACCGTGCCCTGCCCGCCGGTGCAAACAGGACGCGGCTGCTGCGGCTGAGCCCGCCGGCGCCGGATCGGCCGGCCTGAGCTCGATTAGCTAAAATGCGCGCTATTTTTGCACGCTGCGGCAAGCCGGTGTTAAGGCCGCTGCGGCTTTATGGCGGAAACCGATCCAGAAAGGATTCCGCTATGACCATTCCCGGTTCTGCCGCCCTCTATGCCGATGGCGCCCCTGCCGCCCCCGCCCCGCCGCCCGGCGGCCAGCCGCGGGAGCGGATGGGCGATCTGCCGTGCGGGGCGCCGTTCTCCTCCCCCGATATCACCGACCCCGTCCCCTTTGGCCGCCGCATGGCCCGCATCCAGTTTTTTGCCGGCACGGAATTCCGCTCAAAGCTGCATTGAACGGTTGCGGGACCGGGGCAAATTCGCCATCAGGGACCCATGACACCACAGATCCGCGCCCTCTCCGTTCACCTGCTCACCGCAACCGGCGCCGTCTTCGCCATGCTGTCGATGCTGGCAGCGGCGGAGGGCAAGTGGAGCCTGATGTTCGTCTGGCTGGTGGTCGCCTTTGCGGTGGACGGCATCGACGGCCCGCTGGCGCGGCATTACCACGTCAAGCGCTATTCGCCTGAGTTCGACGGGGTCCTGCTGGACCTGATCATCGACTATCTGACCTATGTGTTCATCCCCGCCTTTGCGCTGTTCCAATCGGGGCTGATGGCGGGCTGGACCGGCTGGTTTGCGATCATCGTGATCACCTTTGGCAGCGCGATGTATTTTGCCGACACGCGGATGAAGACCAAGGACAATTCCTTCTCCGGGTTTCCGGGCTGCTGGAACATGCTGGTGCTGGTGATCTTTGCGCTGGAGCCCAGCCATTGGACCAGCCTGGTGCTGGTGACGCTGCTGTCCATTGCCATGTTCCTGCCGCTGAAATTCATTCATCCGGTGCGCACAGCCCGCTGGCGCAAGGTCTCGCTGCCGATGGCGCTGGCCTGGACGTTCTTTGCCGGCTGGGCCGCCTGGGTCGATTTCCACCCGTCCAGCTGGGCCCATTGGGGTCTGGTGGTCACCTCGGTCTACCTGCTGTTTGTCGGCATCGCCCAGCAGATCATTCCCGAACGCCGCCGCGCGCCCTCGCATCCCTGATCCTGCCGCGGCCCGCACGCGCGGCCCTGCACCGGCCACGCATTTTCGCAGGCGCCCCAGGGCTTTGGCAAACCGCCGAAAGTTTGAATGGGTTTTGCATTAGAAAGCGGCCGCGCCGGTAAGCCGGATTTAACGGGCAACTGCGGACACTGACCGGGACTTTGCCCTCGCGGCAGCGATCACAGGAGACCGCCATGCATTCCGTATCCGCCCCTGCCCTCGCCCCAAGCGGGCTGAGCAACGCCTTGAACGCAGTGACCGGCAGCAAACAGCCGGGGCCGCCCGACCATGCCAAGGCCTGGGGCTGGCGCGCCAAGCAGGCCGGCGCCGCCGAGGCCGCACAGCCGCCGGCGGGCGGCACCTCCGGCACCGCGGAGACCGGCGGCGCAGCCCCGGCAGACAGCGCCGCAGAAGCCGCCGCCGCACCCGTCTCTGAGGCTCCGTCCGAAGCTGATATGGAATCGGTGATCCTGGCGCTGATCAGCGATTTTTCCGAAACTTCCGGCGCGGACACCGCACCGCTGTATGACCAGGTGAAGGCCCTGTTTGCCTGACCCCTTGCCGTGCCGCCCCCCCGGCACGATTTGCTCCCGCGGGGACGCTGCCCCGCTGTGCCCTGCGGGCCTGGAACCCCTGTTTCTTATTCAGCGCAATTGAAGCCCCGCAAGACACAGCGGCCAGCCTGCAAGGTCAGATCAGCAGGCCCGCGGCGCCTTCGTGTTTCAGCAGGGCAACCTTGGTTTCCACCCCGCCCTGGCCGGAAAACCCGCCCAGCCCCGTGGCGCTGAGCACGCGGTGGCAGGGGATGATCACAGGGATCGGATTGCCGCCGCAGGCATTGCCCACCGGCTGGGGCGGGGCGCCGAGATCCTTGGCAATCTCCCCATAGGTGCGGGTTTCGCCAAAAGGGATCGCCTGCATCGCCTCGCAAACCGCCTTTTGGAACTCAGAACCCTCCACATGCAGCGGCAGATCGAATTCCGTCAGCTCCCCGGCGAAATAGGCGCGCAGCTGCGCCACTGCCCGGTCCAGCAAGGCCGACCGCCCCGTTGCCGCCGCAGACCAGTCCAGCCGCACAAGCGCACCGCCCCGTTCTGTCACGCTGAGCGCGCCGACAGGTGTTTCAAGGCTGGCTGAAATCATCCTGCCTCCCCGGCTCTGCCACAGGCCCCATCATCCCCGGGAATTTCCCTGCTGGCAAGGCCGCCTGCGCCCGGTTGCCGCAAGCGCGGTTAATGCCGCGTTAACCAATGCTAAGAGTTCCTCACCCAATTACATCAAATTATCATAAAGTGGGTCTCAAGAACGAAGCGAAGGGTAATCAAATGCTGTCTGCAGTTTCCGGCACCGCCAGTCTCTATAACGGCATGAAGCAGATGCAGGCTGCGTACCGCAAGCAGCCCATGATCGCGGAGGCAGGCGGCCAGCCGGTGGATACGCCGCTGATCGACGGCACCACCCGGGGCATCGGCCGCAGCCTGCAGCGGCAGCAGGTGCTGAGCGACGCCCGCACGGAGGCGCTGACTGCGCAGTATATCGGCCCGGCCCGCGACGCGGCCCGCACCGGTGCGCTGAACCTGAAGCAGGTGAACGACATCGGCATGGCCGCGTTCTATCAGGACCTGATGAATGGCTGCCAGGCCGGCCCCAAACCGGTCAGTGCGCTTCAGGCGGAAGCCAGCTATATCAAGGCCCGGCTTATCACCGGCTCATAAGGCCGGCTTCCAGGCTGGTTTTTCAGGCCCATTTGCGGGCCGCCCGCCCGGCCGCTACGCCCTGCGGAACCGCGTTAACCTGCTGTTAAGCGTCTTATGTTAACCTTCGCTTAAGACCGGTTCACAGCCAACGCGAAGGACCCGCTCTATGTTTTTGCCAGTTTCAGGAAGGGTAGATCCTGTCAAACCGAACCGCGGCCATCTGACCGCCCGTCCGGTTGTGCGCTCAGATGACCCGGACCGCAGCGAATCCGCAAACACCAGCCCGCGGGAGCAGGAACCGCATGGCCATCCGCAGGACCCGTCCGGCCGCGATGACCGCCGCAGCCGTCCGGCCGCCGCCGCCCAGCAGGGCACCGGACCGGCGTCCGGCCTGCCGCAGGAAAACCCGGTCCTGGCAGAGCACCTTCTGCTGCAGCGCGCCGAACATCAGGACCCGGGCAGCGAGGCCGAATGCGAGGCGGCCTGCCACGCCTACAAGGCGGTCAAAACCCTGTCAGCCTGACGCAGCCGCCTCTTTGTGCGCCGCCCCTTATTGCAGCTGCGCCCAAAACAGCTCCAGGTGGCGCGACATGATCTCTTCGAACCGGCCGCTGCCGCGCAGCTTTTGCAGGCCCGCATTGATCCGGTAAAGATGGGTGGTGCCGCGCCAGTGGCGCTTGGAAATCACCACATGCAGGCCCTCTTCCGACAGCGGTTTTTCCAGCGGCACGACGGTGTCGCGCAGCCCTTCCCCAACGATTGTGCTGGCGCCCAGGAACAGGTTGACCGCAACCGCGTCCACCTTGCCCTCTGCCACCATGCGGAAGCAATCGGCGGGGGTCTTCGGCTGCACCAGAGTGATTTTGCCGCCGTCCAGCCAGCGGCGCCCGGGACGGTTCAGATCATGGGTGAAATAACCGGCCGGGCGGCACAGGGTCTTGCCCTCGACGTCGGCGTCCTCGCGGTAGTCAAAGCCGCTGTCGGCGCGGGCAAACAGCATGATCGGCAAGGTCATCACCGGGTCCGAGAAATGGAAGCTGGCGCAGCGCTCATTGTCCGGCTCAGCCGCGCAGTCGGGCTTGAGCCAAGGGAAGCCCATATCGAATTCCTTCTGGTCCAGCATCGGGAACAGGTGCTTGGACCAGTCATCCTCCCAGCTCACCGAATAGCTGACTGGCGCAGGCGCCAGCTCCAGCGCGGCGTTGACCAGTTCGGTCACCATCCCCTGCCCCGGCAGGCCGCGGCCGGTGAACGGCGCATAGCCGCCGCCGGTCAGCAGCGTCAGCTCTGCCTTTTCCTGGCGCAGCGGCGTGGCATCCGGGGCGGTGGCGCCGGTGATGCAGGGGATGAACAGCTTGCGGCCCGGCAGCACCGTCGCGCCCGCCAGCAGTTTCTGGTTGTGGTAATAGACCAGCGTCCAGCGCTCGCGGTCGCCATAGTGGGTCTCGGCGATGGAAAACAGCGTGTCGCCGGGCTGCGCCACATAGTCGACATCGCAGATCGCCCAGGCGGCGGCCGGCGCCAGGCTGAAGAAGGCGGCCAACTGGATAAGGCGGGAGAACAGCCGTTTCATGATGGCATCCCCCTCAGAAACCGGCCCAGATCCGGGCCATGTGGTCTTCGACAATCGCCTGATAGCTGCCGTCCTCCTGGATGCTGCGCAGGCCGGTGTTGACCATCGACAGCATCTGATCCGCGCGCGGATGGGTCTTGTGGACCACCACATAGATGCCCAGCACCGACAAGGGCTGCGGCAGGACGGTGAACCGGTCCTCCAGCCCGTGCTCCTTCATCACGCTGCGGCCGGTGAATTCGTTGATTGCCACCGCATCGGCCTCGCCCGCGGCCACCATGTCAAAACAGTCCTTCACCTTGTGCGGCTGCTTCAGGGTGATCTTCTTCTCCGCAATCCAGTTGCGGCCGCGCTCATCCAGATCAAAGGTCAGATAGCCCGCGGGGCGGCACAGTGTCTTGCCCTCGATGTCGCTGTCCTGCTCAAAGGCGAAGGGCCGGCTGCTGTCGGCAAACAGCAGCATCAGGGTTTCGAACATCGGCTCCGAGAAGTGGAAGTTCTGGCAGCGGTAGCTGTCCGGCATGGTTTCGCAGTCGGGCTTGTACCAGGGGAAGCCCAGGTCCAGGAGCGCGTTGGACAGCAGCGGGTCGAAATGCGAGGCCCAGTCGTTCACCCAGTGGATGGCGTAGCCTTCGGCCGGCGCCGCCTTGGCCATGGCGGCGTTCACCACCTCGGTGATCAGCCCGCCATTGTGCGAAGCCTTGGAGGTGAACGGCGCATAGTCGTCGCCGGTCAGCAGGTTGATCTTCTTGCGCACAGCGGCATTGCCCGGCGCCACCTTGACCGGCACCGCAGCGGCCGGGGCGGCGGCGCTGATCTCCTTGCCGCCCGGCAGGCCCAGCGGCAGCCCTTCCAGGCAGGCCAGCGACAGCTTCATGCCGGCCCGGATCGCGTTCGGCTTGGGGCCGATCTGGTCGATGTTGCGATTGTGGATGGCGCTCCACTTGCCCGCGTCCTTGTACATCTTGTCGGCAATCACCGACAGGCTGTCGCCGGACTGCACGGTATACACCCCGCCGCAGGTCTCTGCGGCTGCGGAGTTGGCGGCAAGCGCAAACAGCCCCATGGCTGCGGCAGCGAAAAAGGTCTTCATGGTCCCCCCGGAAGTCTTGAGCACCGCGGCCGTTTTCGGCCTGCGGCGCGGGTCTGTGTTGTTTTTGTTATGAAAAGCCGCCGGTCTGACAGCACCACAATCTGTGCGGGCATCCCGGTGGCAGCTCCGGCGCAGCCGCCGGAGCAAAGGTCAATTGCCGACGAATAGCGCCAGCAGCGTGGCGGTGTCGACCCGCCCGCCGGCGTCAATCAGGCTGGCGGGCACGGTGATTTCCCGGCGCGCATAGGCGCCGTTCACCATCTGGTCGATGTAGGCCTCCGACTGGCCCTGGGCGGCGGCGGTCATCACCATTTTGAACAGCGCGGTGCCTTCGGCAGGCGCCGCAGCGGCGGCGGCCGGCGTTGCAGGGCCGGGCTCGGCCTGCTTGCTGCGCAGCGCGGCCAGCGTGCCGGCGGTGATACGGGCAACCAAAGCGTCCTCGCCGCTGCCTGCGCCCTCGGCCAAGCCCGCAGCCGAAGCCGCCCCGGCGGGAAGAACCGCGTCCGGCGCCAGGCTGGCCTGGTCAATGTCCGCAGGCGTGGTGCCACCGCCGAACTGGAAATAAAGCAGCATGGCAGAAGCCACCGCCAGCCCGGCAGCGGCCAGGCCCAGTTTCGGCAGGGGGCTTCCGGTTTCAGCATTCGGCAGGGGGCTTCCGGTTTCAGCAGCGGCAAAGGGCTGCAGTTCTGCCCGCGCCGCCCGGGCGGCAAAGGCCGCCTTAACTGCTTTTGCCGCCTTCAAAACTATTAGGGTTCGGGCAGGCGCCTGCTGCGCGGCGGGCGCAGGTATTTGCGCTGCCTTCGCTGCACTTGTCACAACGGGTTCAGACGTCTTGACCGGGTCCATCACGCTGCTTGCCGTTGGGCCCGCACCGCCAGCCACCAGCCCGACTTTCATGTTTTTCGGCGCAGAGATCCCGTCAATCCGGACTGCCATTTTGCGCGGCGTGCCAAACTCGACCGCCGGTTGCGCGTCCGCTTTCAGCTTCAGCATTAAAAACTGCCCCCCCTGCCCCATGCCATGTTTTTGAATGAATGGCTGAAAATCTTCATAGAATTAACGAATTCTTAACCAGTTGTGGAAAACCGGTCAACATCTAGAGGAATCCAAAACCCTTGGACACAAGGCAGCACCCGGGAAAAGTGCAGGGAGTTGCGTAATAGCATCGCAAAAACGACAGCGCCCGGCCATCGGGCCGGGCGCTGCACTCAATTACGGGGTGAGCGGCGGGTCAGCTCAGCGCGCTGTCGCAGCGGCCACAGACGCCCGCGTGGCTGTGGCGGCCCACATCCGGCAGGATCTTCCAGCAGCGCTGGCACTTATCGCCTTCGGCCTTCTCAAACACCACTGAGACGCCATCCACCTCCGGCATCCGGAAGGCTTCGGCCGGGGCAGGGTCATTGGTCAGCATGATATCCGAGGTGATGCAGATATCGGCGAAGTTGACCGATTTCAGCGCCGCCAGCGCCTCCTTGTCGCGCACATGCACCACCGGCGCGGCCTCCAGCGAGGCACCGATCACCTTGTCGGTGCGCTGCACCTCCAGCGCCGCGGTCACCACCCGGCGGGCCTGGCGGATCTTGGACCATTTATCGGCCAGCGGCGGGTTCAGCCAGTCCGCCGGGGTTTCCGGGATGTCCTGCAGGTGAACAGAGCTGCCCTCGCCCGGATATTTCTCCAGCCAGACCTCTTCCATGGTGAAGACCAGGATCGGCGCCAGCCAAGTGGTCAGGCGGTGGAACAGGATGTCCAGAACGGTGCGCGCGGCGCGGGCATTCAGCGTGTCGCCGTCGCAGTAGAGCGCATCCTTGCGGATGTCGAAGTAGAAGGCCGACAGATCCACAGTGGCAAAGTTGAAGACCGACGAGAACACACCCTGGAAGTCAAACGACTGGTAGCCGCTGCGCACCTTCTGGTCGAGTTCCGCAAGACGGTGCAGCACCCAGCGTTCCAGCTCCGGCATATCCTCCGGCGCCACCCGCTGCTCTTCGCGGAAGTCGCCCAGCGACCCCAGCATGAACCGCATGGTATTGCGCAGGCGGCGGTAGCTGTCGGCGGTGCCCTTCAGGATCTCCGGCCCGATCCGCTGGTCGGCGGTATAGTCGGTCTGGGCCACCCACAGGCGCAGGATGTCGGCGCCGTATTGTTTGACGACCTCCTCCGGCACGATGGTGTTGCCGAGCGATTTGGACATCTTCATGCCCTTCTCGTCCAGCGTGAAGCCGTGGGTCACCACGTTGCGGTAGGGCGCGCGGCCCTTGGTGCCGCAGGCCTGCAGCAGAGAGGAGTGGAACCAGCCGCGGTGCTGGTCGGTGCCTTCCATGTAGACGTCGGCAATGCCGTCCTCGGTGCCGTCTTCGCGGTCGCGCAGCACAAAGGCATGGGTCGAGCCGGAGTCGAACCATACGTCCAGCACGTCGAACACCTGGTCGTAATCGTCCGGGTCCACGCTGTTCCCCAGAACCCGCGCCTTGAAGCCGTCCTCGTACCAGACATCGGCGCCGTGCTCCTCGAACTCGGCCACGATGCGCTTGTTCACGTCCTCGTTGCGCAGCAGGAAATCCGCATCGGTCGGCAGCGCGCCCTTCCTGGTAAAGCAGGTAAGCGGCACGCCCCAGGCGCGCTGGCGGCTCAGCACCCAGTCGGGGCGGCTTTCGATCATCGAGAACAGGCGGTTGCGGCCGGTCTGCGGGTACCACTTCACCAGCTCGTCGATCGAGCGCAGGGCGCGTTCGCGGATGCTGTCACCCATCTCGCCCATGCCGTCATCCAGCTTGCGGTCGACAGAGGCGAACCACTGCGGCGTGTTGCGGTAGATGATCGGCGCCTTGGAGCGCCAGGAATGCGGGTAGCTGTGCTTGATCTTGCCGCGCGCCAGCAGGCCGCCGACCTCTACCAGCTTGTCGATGATGGTCTTGTTGGCATCGCCCTCGCCGCCCTTGCGGTTGAGGATGTAGGTGCCGCCGAAGAACGGCAGGTCAGCCCGGAAGCCGCCGTCGTCCATGACGTTATAGGTGATCATCTGCTCCAGCATGTTCAGATCACGGTAGAGCTCGAACTCCTCCATCCCGTGGCTCGGTGCACAGTGGACAAAGCCGGTGCCTTCGGTGTCGGTCACGAAGCTGGCGGCGCGGAAGTCGCGGATGCCGTCCCATTCGCCGTTCGAGCCTTCGGCGCCGGCCAGCGGATGCTTCAGCGACAAGCTGGACAGTTCCTCGGCGGAAACCCCGCGCAGGCGGGTATACTGGTCCTCGCTCAGACGCGCGCGTTTGAATACATCCGCGGCCAGGTTGTCAGCCAGCAGGAAGCGGTCGCCCGCCGCGGCCCAGCATTCGTCCGGGGTGCCCGTGACTTCATAAAGGCCATAGGCAATGTCCGCACCGTAAACCACTGCCTTGTTCGACGGGATGGTCCAGGGGGTGGTGGTCCAGATCACCACATGGGCGCCTTCCAGATCCTGCGCAACGATCGCCGAGTCGGCGCCGGCATAATCGGCATCCTCGCCGTCAGCAGCCACGAAGCCGCCGGCCTCGGCCACCTTGAACTTCACCCAGATGGTGAAGCTTTCCTTGTCGTGATACTCGACCTCGGCCTCGGCCAGGGCGGTTTTCTCGACAGGCGACCACATCACCGGCTTGGAGCCTTGGTAGAGCGTGCCGTTCATCAGGAACTTCATGAACTCGTCTGCGATGACCGCCTCGGCGTGGTAGTTCATGGTCAGATACGGATCGTCCCAGTTGCCGGTGATGCCCAGCCGCTTGAACTCCTCGCGCTGTATTTCGACCCAGCTGTCGGCAAAGGCGCGGCATTCCTGGCGGAATTCCACGACCGGCACCGCGTCCTTGTTCTTGCCCTTCTTGCGGTACTGCTCCTCGATCTTCCATTCGATCGGCAGGCCGTGGCAGTCCCAGCCCGGCACATAGCGCGCGTCAAAGCCCATCATCTGGTGCGAGCGCACGATCATGTCCTTGATGGTCTTGTTCAGCGCGTGGCCGATGTGCAGGTGGCCGTTGGCGTAGGGGGGGCCGTCATGCAGGGTGAAGGGTTTGCGCTCCGCGTCCGAGCCCTTGGCCGCGGCGGCCTTCTCGCGGAGTTTGTCGTAGACGCCGATCTGCGCCCAGCGTTCCAGCCAGGCAGGCTCGCGCTTGGGCAGGCCCGCGCGCATCGGGAAATCGGTTTTCGGCAGATTGAGAGTGTCTTTGTAGTCAGGCGTCTGGGGCGTGTCGGCGCACATCGGGGGCGTCCTTTGGATGATCAAGGTCGGAAATTGGGATATTCGGTTCGGCGCGATGGCTCAAGCGCCTTTGCCCGGCGGCTCAATGGTTTCAGAGCGCCGGGGATATAATTCGAATAATGATGGCCGCGAATAGGGACATGCGGGCCTTATAGGCCTGTGCAGCGGAGGCGTAAAGCGGCAGTTGCGCCGCATGCTGGTGAGGATGGCAGCGGGCGGAGGCACCCGCCCTGCTCAGCGCGCCAGCCAGACGCCCAGATCAGGCCGCGCCAGCATCAGCCAGAGGATTGCCAGCACCGCGGCAAAGGCGGGAATGCCGCAGGCAAACCAGATGGCGAACAGGCGATGGTAGCGCGCGGGCAGCGCCTGACCCGCCTCCGCCGCCGCCCGCGCCAGGTCGCGCAGCCGCAGCTGGATCCAGACCACCGGCAGCCAGAACGCCCCGGTCAGCACATAAAGCCCCAGCGACAGCGCCAGCCAGCCTTCGCCGAGCGGCCAGCCCAGCCGCCAGGCCAGCAGCCCGCCAGTGACCGGCTGAGCGATGACCGCCGTGGCGGTGAACAACAAGTCCGCCAGCACCACCACAGAAGCCGTATGGGCAACAAGCACCGTGTCTTTTGTGCGGTGCGCCATCAGCATGAAGAAGGCGATACCGGCCCCGGTGCCCAAAAGCACGCAGGCACCGGTCACATGCAGCCAGCGAAGCACAAGGTCGAGGTCCATTTCAGCGCTCCTGCAGCAGTTGATGGGTGATCAGCGCCAGCAGAACCCCCGGCACCACCTTAACCAGCGGCCCCAGCGGGTCGGCCCACATCTGCGGCGTGACCGCGGTGGCCGCGGCCAGATAGAGCAGGGAGACCGCCGCCATGCCCAGGCAAGCGCGTGCCGCCCAAGGCCGCCAGAGGATTGCCAGCCCCAAGGCAATGTCAGCCAGCGACCAGAACACAACGCTGGTTTTGGCCAGCAGGCCGCTCCAGCCGGCATCCATCAGCACATTCGCCGCAGCCTCCAGCTGCCACAATCCGATCAGCCCTGAGGCCAGCCAGAATACGCTCAGCACGGCGGCAGCGATTGGCATAATAAGGGCCATCCGCGCGTCCAGGCGCTGGGCACGCCCTGAAGGCAGCGCGTGATAGAGTTTGTTCAGCGGCGCCATCCCCTGCCCCGTGGCAGCCCGGTACGCGGCAGGATCGCCGCGCACGCCGTTCTGGATTTCGGCAATTGCGGTCTTGCGCAGCGGCGAACGCCAGCCCAGGCGCCCCAAAGCATCGGCACAACCCGCCACCGGCGGCAGCAGCCACGACGGGAACCGCACCGCCAACCGGGCAGGCGGGAACCCCAGCCAAGCGCGCGTCACTGCCAGGACCTCCTCCAGAGTGTGCGGCTGATCCTCCACCAGATCATAGGTGCCTTGCGGCAGGCCGCCCTTCAGTGCGGCAACCACCGCCGCCGCCAGATCCGCCATTCCGATGCATTGCACCGGCGCCTCGGCCAGCGCCACGGGCTGCACCAGCGGCACGGCCGCCAGCATCCGCAGCAGCCTTGTGCCGCCATAGGCGTCCTGCCCGATCACCAGTCCCGGCTTCAGGATCCGGAAAGCTGCGCCGGAGGCCCGCAAGGCCGCGTCGCCCCGTCCCTTGCTGCGCATGAACTCCGTCCCGGCCTCAGGCCTCGCGCCCGCTGCCGACACCTGCACAACCGGGATGCCACGCGCCGCGCAGGCCGCACCCAGCGCCGCGATGGCGGTATGGTGCACGGCCTCCAGCTCTCCCGGCGCCATGTCCTGCAGGACGCCTGCGCAGTTCACTACGCCATCCACGCCCTGCAGCAAAGGCGCCCAGTCCTCAGCCCGCAGAAGCTGCAGCAGGTCGCCCTTCACAAACGGCACACCCGGCAATACCCGCGCCGCCTGCGCGGCGCTGCGGCCCAAACCGGCAACATCGAACCCGGCGGCTCGCACGGCCCGGACCACCTCGGCACCGATAAACCCGTAGGCGCCCAGAACCAGCACCCGCATAGTGTTCCCCGCCATCAATGAATGCCTTTTTGAAAAAATCTCCCGCTCACCATAACGGCAGGATCCTCAGGCACCAGCGGCGCCGCGAACGAGCGCTGCGGCAGATGCGTCTTACCCCTTCCGCTGGTCCCGGCTTCGGCATATCTAGCGCACAAAGGCAGGCCGGAGCACACAATGACCGACACCGAAACGCAAAACCCGCTGGCGCGGTTCGAAATCACTGCTGAGGAAATCTCCCGGGTGGTCGCAGTGTTCTACGCCCGCGTGCGCACGCACGATGTGCTGGGGCCGGTCTTTGCCGCGCATGTCTCCGACTGGCCGGAGCATGAGGGGAAGATCGCAAACTTCTGGCGCAATGCGATCCTGCGCGAGCGCAGCTACAGCGGCAATCCGATGCGGGTGCATGTCTCGCGGCCCGACGTGAAGGCAGAGCATTTCCCGCTGTGGCTCGGCCTGTTCCACGAGGTGCTGCGGGCCGAGCTGCCAGCGCAGACCGCGCTGCAATGGGGGGCCTTGGCCGACCGCATCGGCGAGGGCTTCCGCACCGGCATCGTGGCGATGCGCCAGCCCAAGGACCAGCCGCCGAAACTGTTCTGACCCCGCCCCACCGCAGCGCTCCCGCACCTGCTGGCGGCCTGGCTGCGCCAGACCGCATCAGCAGCCTTGGGCGCGGCTCATGCCGCGCATGAGCCTTGGCACGCGCATTATTTTTCTTTGGAGAACAGGCCGGTCAGCGCCCGCTGCACCACTTTGCGGGTGCTGGGCTTGCGCCGGTCCGAAAACGGCATCGGGCGGCAGACCTCCATCGCGGCGATGCCGACCCGCGCCGACAGCGCGCCGTTCACCAGACCTTCCCCGAAGCGGCGGGAGAGCTTGGACAGCACCGAGCCGCCCAGCACCGGCTCCAGCAGATCATCGCCCGCCGCCACCGCGCCGGTTGCAGCCAGATGCGCCAGCACCGCGCGGGTCAGCCGCCAAGAGCTGAAAACTCCAGGCCGGCCGCCGTAGATCCCTGCCACCCGGCGGATCATCCGCAGCGAGGAGACCAGCGCCGTCAGGATATCCGCGAGCGCCATCGGCACGATCGCTGTCACCGTGGCGACCTGCCGGGCGGCGGCTTCCACTTCCCGCAGGGCCAGGGCGTCGAGCGGCACCAGCAGCTCCTCCTCTGCCAGCAGCAACAGGGCGTCGCCATCCATGATGTCGGCCTTGCGCTCTGCCAGCCGGGCCTGGTGCCAGCTGAGATCCTCGCGGTCCTTGTAAAACCCCTCCAGCCGGCTGGTGAAGGCGCGGGCCGCGGTCAGGTCAGAGACCTCTGCCGCCTGGTGCCGCAAGGTATCGACCCGGCGCAGCCGCGACAGCGCCGCCAGCTCGCGCAGGCCCATCGCAAGCGCCAGCAGCACCAGAACCGCCAGACCGGTGCTGACCGCCCAGCCCAGCACCGGCACCCGGGCGATCAGCCCGGCGGCAAAGTCCCAGGCCGCGACCGAGGCCATGGCGCCGACCACCGCAACCAGCAGCGCCCAGAACCAGCGTGCCAGCCGCGACGGCTTGCGGGCGGCAATCCGGGCCGCCTGTTCCATTGCCGGCGGCGGCGGAAGCCCCGGCGCCGCAGGCTCGGGCACCGGCGGGGCGTCCGCAACCGGCGGCGCCCCGGCCTCTTCCTCCAGATCGAACAGAACCGGCTTCTTGCTCATGCTGCCGCCTCCCGGATTGCGCGCCATTCATAGGCGATGTCGGGCAGGCCTTCCTCATTGCCCGCCCCGCCGCCGCGGCCGGTCTCGGCAAAGCCCTCGCGCCGGTAAAACTTCTGCGCACGCGTGTTGGCGGCAAACGTGCGCAGGATCAGCCGCGGCGCGGCCGCCTTGGCCGCATCCAACAGCGCCTTGCCCGCGCCCTGCCCGCAGGCGCCGGGCGCGAGGTAGAGCGCGCAGACCTCGGCCCCGTCGCGGGCCAGGAAGCCCAGCACGCAGCCCTGCCGCTCCGCCACGGTGACCCAGCCGCGGTCGATCATCGTGCCGCAGAAGGAGATCGCCTCCGCCCACGTGTAAAGCTTGGGCATCCACTCCGTATCCTGCTGGAAGTAAAAGAGAATATCTCCGGCGGCACCGGCATCCAGGGGAACGGCAGGTCGCAGACAGAGGGTCACAGTACATCTCCGATCAGGAATTCGGCGGCGCGGTCGAGGCGGATATGCGGCGGGCCGCTGCCATGTTTGAGGGTGAGCGGAGCCGGCGCAAAGGCCATCGCCTGATAATCCCCCTCCAGCCAGCGCGCGGCGCCCTGGCGGGCGGGGGTGAGCAGCTGGGCCGGGTCTTCGGGCAGCGCACCGGGATAAAACGCCGCCTGCTTGCCGGTCTCCAGCAAGGTGCCGCGGACGCAGGGCAGCTCAGTGCCGTTGTGGGGGCGCATCTCCTCGGTGGTGGTGCGCAGCGAGGCCATGGCCAGCGCCGCGGTGTGCGCCCCGGCAAAGCGGGCGCGGTCCTGCGCCTCGCGGGTCAGCGCCTCGATGATGGCGGTCATGCGGCCGTGCTGAGCGTGGTGCAGATGGTCGGCCTTGGTGGCGGCGAACAGGATCTTCTCCACCCGCTTGCCGCCCAAGAGCCGGGTCAGGAAACGGTTGCGGCCCGGTTTGAAGGCGCTGAGGATATCCACCATCGCGTGGCGCAGATCCTCCACCGCCTGCGGGCCGGAGTGGATGGCGGAGAGCGCATCGACCAGCACCACCTGGCGGTCGATCCGGGCAAAATGGTCGCGAAAAAAGGGTTTGACGACCTTGGACTTATAGGCTTCATACCGCCGCTCCATCTCCCGCCACAGGCTGCCGCGCGGGGCGCCGGCTTCCGGCGGCAGCGGTGCGAAGGTCAGCACCGGCGAGCCCTCCAGGTCGCCCGGCAGCAGGAAGCGGCCCGGGGTGCAATCGTAAAAGCCGGCGGCGCGGGCGGCGTGCAGGTAGCCGGTGAACGCGGCGGCAAGGGCCTGCGCCTGCGGCTCGTCATGTGCCCCGGCGGGAGCGGCTTTGGATTTCTCCGCCAGGAAAGGCTGCGCCTGCGGGCGCGCGGCGATGCGCGAGAGCACGTCGGAGGACCACTCGGCATAGCTCTTGTCCAGCAGCGCCAGGTCCAGCAGCCATTCGCCCGGGTAGTCGACGATATCCAGATGCAGCGTGCGCAGCCCCTGCAGGCCGGACAGAAGGCCGGCGGGCCGCACCTTTAGGCTGAGACGCAGCTCTGACACCGCGCGGGTGCTGTCCGGCCAATGGGGTGACGGCCCGGTCAACGCCGCGAGGTGGGACTCAAAATCGAAGCGCGGCACGGTGTCGTCGGGCTGCGGCTGCAGAAAGGCGGCCTCGATCCGCCCCTCACGCGCGGCGTTCAGCTGCAGCATCCGGCCCCGGTCCATCAGATTGGCGACCAGCGAGGTGATGAACACCGTCTTGCCGGAGCGCGCCAGCCCGGTGACGCCCAGCCGCAAAGGCCGGTCAAACAACGCCGAGGAGAGGCCGCTGGTGACGCTCTCCACCCCGCTTATCACCCCGTCTGCAAGGGAGGTTAACACCAAGGCCCTGATCCTGCTCTGTTCTTGCTGCTGACAAGATAGGCAGCATGGCTTGAGGATACCAGCCGCTGCCGCCGAATGCGGTTGAGTTCCCGCGTTGCTGGTGCTGGCGGCCCACAGCGCTGGGGCGCGCCTGCACCGGGGCGAAGCGCTGCCGCACGCAGGGCTTGCCCCGGCCCGGCCCTGTTGCTAGTTGCCCGGCCATGCCGCGTTTTGCTTTGAAAGTCGAATACCACGGGAAGCCTTTTGCCGGCTGGCAAAGGCAGAAGGATCTGCCGTCCGTGCAGGGCGCAATCGAGGCTGCGCTGGCGCGGCTGGAACCGGGGGAGCACACCATCGCCGCCGCCGGGCGTACCGATACCGGCGTGCATGCGCTGGGACAGGTGGCCCATTGCGACATGGCCAAGGAGTGGGACCCGTTCCGCCTGTCGGAGGCGCTGAATTACCACCTGAAGCCCGATCCGGTCGCCATCGTTGACTGTGCCCGGGTGGACGATGACTGGCACGCGCGGTTCTCCGCGGTGGAGCGGCAGTATCTGTTCCGCATCCTGATCCGCCGCGCGCCGGCCACTCATGACGCCGGGCAGGTCTGGCAGCTAAGCCATGACCTGGACACGGACGCCATGCAGGAAGCGGCCAAATATCTGATCGGAAATCATGATTTCACCACCTTCCGCTCTTCCATCTGCCAGGCGCAAAGCCCCGTGAAGACTCTGAACGAGCTGACGGTGGAGCGGGTGCAGGGTTTTTCCGGGCCGGAGATCCATTTCCACGTCCGCGCCCGCAGCTTCCTGCACAATCAGGTCAGGAGCTTTGTCGGCACGCTGGAGCGGGTTGGCGCCGGCGCCTGGGAGTCGGCGGATGTGAAGACCGCGCTGGAGGCCCGCGACCGCGCCGCCTGCGGGCCGGTCTGCCCTGGCCACGGGCTGTATCTGGCGCGGGTGGGCTACCCGGAAGACCCCTTCGCCTGAGATCAAAGCGCGGCGGAACCCCCGCGGCACAGCCTGTGCACCTCCCGTGCACCCCCTGTGCACCTCCCGGCACACGCGGCCGGGCGCCGCCCCCCCGCAAGCCGCTCTTGCATCCTGGCAGCCGCGGCCCATACTCGACCCGGACATTCCGGCACCAGGCAACGGCAGGCAAATGCGCTGCCGCCCTGCCCCACTCAGATTTGCAAAAGGCATAACCCGCAATGGCAAACACCACAAAACCGCCGCTTCTGGCCGTCCTGATCGACGCCGACAATATCTCGGCCAAATATGCGGAGGCGATGTTCGAGGAGATCGCCTCCTTCGGCGAAGCCAGCATCCGGCGCATCTATGGCGATTTTGCCGGCGGCAGCCCGCAGGGCTGGAACAAGGAGAAGCTGGCGGCGCTGGCAATTGTCCCGCATCAGCAGTTTGCCAATACCACTGGCAAGAACGCCTCTGACATCGCGCTGGTGATCGACGCGATGGACATCCTGCATTCGGGCCGCTTTGACGGTTTTGTGCTGATCTCCTCGGACAGCGATTTCACCCGGCTGGCCAGCCGCATCCGCGAACAGGGGCTGGATGTCTACGGCATGGGGATGCGCAAGACGCCCGCGGCCTTTGTCAAAGCCTGCAAGCGGTTCATCTATGTGGAGAACCTGCTGGAGGACCCGGGCAAGAGTAAGCCCAAGCCGAAGAAAGCGGAAGAGACCAAAGATGACGCGCCGGCAGAGCTGGTGGACCCGACCAAGCTGGTGGTGCGGGCGATGGATGCGATCGACCAGGACGACGAGTGGTTCACCCTGGGCCAGATCGGCCAGTACATCACCGCCGCCTCGCCGGATTTCGACACCCGCAGCTATGGCAAGCGCAAGCTGAGCGACCTGATCGCCTCGCTCAAGCTGTTCGAAACCAAACGCGGCGAGGGCAACCAGATCCTGGTGCGGCGGCTGGACTGACGCCCTAAAACCGGCAGCGGCGGGCAAATCCGGTGCCCGCTTTACCCCGGACCGAAGCCCGACCCGGCACAATCACGCATGCGGCAAGCAGGAGGCCCCGATGGCAGTTCTGATCAGCATCGGCCACGACGGCTGGTACACCGAAGACCAGCTGGCTGAGGAGCTGCGGGCGGTTGACCCCGGTGCCGACATCCGGCCCCTGTCTGCCCCCGGCAATCTGGAGGAAGTCACGATGCTGGCGGTCTCAGCGCTGAAGGGCGACCTGCCGGCACGGCTGCCGAACCTCCAGCTGGTGCAGAAACTAGGGGCCGGGGTGGAGACCATCGTGGCGCATCCCGGCCTGGCGCCGCATGTGCGCATCGCGCGGCTGAAACCGCAGGAACCCGCGCAGGAGATTGCCGAATACTGCCTGGCCTATGTGCTGCGCGGCCAGCGGAACATGGCGGCGCATGCGGCGGCGCAGGCCCGCTGCGCTTGGCAGCCGCTGGCACCGAAGCGCCCGGCGGACACCACCGTCGGGGTGCTGGGGCTGGGCCACATCGGCGGCAGGACGGCGCGGCTGATGCGGGACATGCGGTTCCGGGTGCTGGGCTGGAGCCGCTCGCCCAAGGAGATCGAGGGCGTCGGCTGCCGCCACGGCGAAGCGGCACTGCCGCAGCTGCTGCGCGAATGCGATTATGTCTGTTCGATCCTGCCCTCGACCCCCGCCACCCGCGGGCTGATGAATGCGGAAAAGCTTGCCGCGATGAAGCCGGGGGCCACGCTGATCAACGCCGGCCGCGGCGATCTGGTAGATGAACCGGCGCTGCTGGCAGCGCTGAACGCGGGCACGCCCGGTCAGGCGGTGCTGGATGTGGTCCGCCAGGAGCCGCTGCCCGCGGACAGCCCGCTGTGGACGCACCCGCGCGTCACCATCACCCCGCATGTGTCAGGCTGGCATCTGGGCGGCGCACTGCGGGACGTGGTGGAGAATTACCGCCGCCTGCACGCAGGCGAGCCGCTGCTGCATGAGGTGGACCGTCAGCGCGGTTATTGAGCGGCAACGCCCTCTGCTTCTGCTGGCTAAAAATATCCCCGCCGGAGGCACCGCCTTGTTTCCTCAAGGAAACAAGGCGGAATCCCGCGCCAGCCCCGGACGCGACCGTCCGTCTATGCGCGGTAATCGGGGTTCTCATAGTCGAACCGGCAGCCCGCCGACCAGGCGTTGCGGTCGTTGCCCTCGTTCGGGTAACCGCCCGCATCGCGCAGCATGGCGGCCAAGTGCATCAGGTTCCAGGTCATGATGGTTGTGTTGCGCTGGGTGAACTCATTCTCGAAGCCCGCAGGCTTGCCCTCCACCTCGTCGCCGTAAGACGGCCCTGGCCCGGCCTCTCCGATCCAGCCGCAATCGGCCTGCGGCGGGATGGTGAAGCCCAGGTGGCTGAGCGCGTAGCAGATTGTCATCGCGGTATGTTTGATGCCGTCCTCGTTGCCGGTGATGACGGTGCCGCCGGTCTTGCCGTAAAAGATCGACTGGCCCTTGTCGTTCAGTTCGCCGCTCATGCCATAGAGCCGCTCGATCAGGACGCGGCAGACCGAGCTTTCCTCGCCCAGCCAGAGCGGGGTGCCGATCACCAGGATCTGCGCCGCCTTCACCTTTTCCCAGATCCTGGGCCAGTCGTCGCGGTCCCAGCCCTGTCCGGTCATGTCCGGGTAGACGCCGGGCGGCACCTGGTGATCCAGCATGTGCAGATGCTCCACCGCGACACCGTTCTTTTCCATGATGGCAGAGGACGCCTCCATCAGCAGTCGGGTGTGGCTTTTGCTGCCGTCCTTTTTCAGCGATGTGTTGATGAAAAGAGCTTTGAGCCCTGAAAATCCGGTCATTGCGCACCTCCTGCCGGGCATGGGTGTTTTGGCGATGACCGGATAGTAGCCCGCAACCGGCAGGTGCATAGGGGGCTGGCGGGATCGTGATCACCGCCGCCCGCAGCCTGCTGCGGTGGCCGCAGCAGGCGGGAGATATCAGGAGATGAAGTCCTTGTAGCCGGCTTCATCCATGTAGTCGTCCATCGGCGACAGGTCGGAGGGCTTGATTTTGAAGAACCAGGCCGCGCCTTCGGGGTCGTCGTTCACCTTGCCGGGGTCGTCGGCCAGGGATTCGTTCACCTCGACGATCTCGCCATCGAGCGGGGCGAGGATGTCGGACGCCGCCTTGACCGATTCAATCACCACGATCTCGTCGTCCTTGGAGACTTCGGTGCCCGGCTCCGGCAGCTCGACATAGACCACTTCGCCCAGCTGTTCGGCGGCGTGGGCGGTGATGCCGACGGTGATCAGGTCGTCCTCGGGCAGCAGCCACTCGTGTTCCTCGGTGTATTTCATGGGGGTTTTATCCTTCGAAGAGGCGTGGGGTTTGAATGGGTTGAGGCTGCCGGAAATGGCGCCGCGGATGGTAAAGGCCGGCGCGGCCGGCCCCTGCATACGCGGGTATACGCTATCAATGGGCGGGGCTGGCGATCAAGACGGCAAAGCCGCATTGAATAGGAATTTTTACGCATCGCCCGGCGGCCCGCGCGGCGCCTCAGAACAGGTTGAAATACTCCGCCTGCTCCCACTCGCTGACGGTGTCCAGATAGCGCTCCCACTCGAACTGCTTGAGCTGCAGCAGGTAATCCGCGGCGTCCGCCCCCAGCGCCTCGCGGCACAAGGCTGAGCCTGCGAAGCCCTCCAGCGCCTGGCCCAGCGAGCGCGGCAGGCGCGCGGCCTCCTCGCTATAGGGCGACAGGGTGGGTTTCGGGGCCTCCAGCCCCTCGCGGATCCCGGCAGCGCCCGCGATGATCTGGGCGGCGAGCGCGTAATAGGGGTTGGCGGAACTATCGGGGGCGCGGTTTTCGATCCGGCTGGCGGCATCGCCCGGCTGCATCAGCGCCCGCAGCATGGCGCCGCGGTTGTCCACGCCCCAGCCGATTCGGCTGGGGGCCAGCTGGAACGGCAGATACCGCTTGTAGCTGTTCACCGTGGGCGCAATCAGCAGCGAGGTCTCAGCCGCGTATTTCAACAGGCCCGCCATCCAGCCGCTGGCAGGCGGGGTCAGCATCCCGGCGGCTTCGGGCATGAACAGGTTGCGCCCCGTGGCCAGATCCTGCAGCGACTGGTGCACGTGCCAGCCGTTGGCCATGGCACCCGCCAGCCGCGGCTTGGCCATGAAGCTGGCGTGCAGGCCTTTGCGGGCGCAGACCTCCTTGACCATGGTGCGGAACATCACCATCGCATCCGCCTGCGCCATGGCGCTGTCGGGGGCAAAGGTGAATTCGACCTGGCTGGGGCCCATCTCGATTTCCACGGACCGCACCGGCAGGCCCAGTTTCTGTGCGTTGCGGCGCAACAGGTCCAAGATGCCCTCGACCTCGCCATAGCGGGTTTCGGTGAGATACTGATAGCCTTGCGTCAGGTTGCGGGTCTGCACCGGTACGCCGGGGCGGCCTGCCTGCTCGTGGGCGGCAGATGGGTCCGCCAGTTCGAAGATGTGAAACTCCACCTCCAGCCCGAAGGTGGCCGCCATCCCCTGCCCCGCCAGCCGGTCCACCGCCCGCTGCAGCACGCTGCAGGAGGCAAAGGGGATCCGCTGGCCGTCCGGGTAGACCGGCGCGCAGAAAATCCAGGCGGAATGGCCGGACCAGGGCAGCGCGCGGAAGGTGTCCGGGCGCGGCACCAGCAGCACGTCGCCAGCGCCCTGCATCGGCCCGGCCAGCCCGGTGCCGCCCTCCCACACAGGAAAGGCATTGCGGTGCGAGGTGTCCTTGAGCAGCAGGGTCGCGGGCACGTTGAGGCCGCGCTCGAAGACAGAGGCAAAAGCCTCCGCCATCACTGTCTTGCCACGCAACAGCCCGTGCTGGTCCGGAAACAGCACCCGCACTGTCTCGATCCCGTCGAACTGCGCGCGCGAGGTGATCTCAGCCGCCTTGCGGCAGCCCTCCGCGCCGAGCAGCCCCAGGCGGGCCAGTTTGCCGGATGTGAAGTCTTGTGCCATGGACGGCCTCTCGATGCAGAGCAGTTTGAAATTGCACCGGAAACGGTCCCAGCGTCCAGCCCGCCGCCAGGTTTCCCCGTAACCCGTTGCGCAATCCGGATATTGCGGAGGTTTTGCGGCTTGACAGAGTTCATGAAGCGAACAAGGTGTGCAGTATTTGCACAAAGGCCGCCGCAGCAGGCGGCAGCATTTCAAGACCAGGACAGGCGGCGCAGATGACAGCGGTGGAACAGGACAGGAATATTTCGTCAAGCTTTGCCAAAGGGCTGGCGGTTCTGGCGGTGTTTGATGCGGCCTCCCCCAGCATGACCCTGGCCGAGATCGCCCGGCGCACCGGCCAGGACCGGGCCACCGCCCGGCGCGGGGCGCTGACGCTGGTGCAGGCGGGTTATCTGCGCCAGGACGGGCGGATGCTGTCCCTGACGCCGCGGGTGCTGGCGCTGGCGGGCGGCTTTCTGCAGGCCAACCAGTTCGGCCGCCGGGTGCAGCCGGTGCTGAACCGCCACGCGCGGCAGATGGAGATCGAGGTGACGCTGGCGATGCTGGACCAGGGCCGGGTGCTGCTGCTGGCGCAATCGACGGTGGATCACGGCCATATCACCTATGGCTTCACCGCCGGATCGCATATTCCGCTGGCCCATACCAGTCTGGGGCGGATGCTGTTGGCCGGGCTGCCGGAGGGTGCGGCGGCGGCGGTGCTGGCAGAAACAGATATCCCGCACCACACCAGCCAGTCGCTGACCGGTCCCGCCGCCATTCTGGACCGCGTCGCCCAGGCCCGCGAACAGGGCTACTGCCTGACCGACAGCGAGTTCGAGGCCGGGATCACCGGCTATGCGGTGCCGGTGTCGCGCCCGGGCCGGACGCCGATCGTGGCGGGCTGCTCTGCCCCGCGCGGGCGGCAGCCGCAGGCCGATGCCGAGCGGCTGTTGCGCGGGCTGCAGCTGTGCGCGGCGGAGCTGCGCCAGGCCGAGGCGGTGGATCACCTGTAAGGCGCGTCTTGCTTTGTGCCGGGGCGGCGCTAGGCTGGGCGCAGGCATTTCCCGCAGGAGCATTTCGATGATGAAACAGACTGCACTGGCGGCGGCCCTGTGCGCCGCGCTTGCGCCCGCCGTATCCGCAAAAGGCGTGGAAGGCATCAAGGTCAGCGTGCTGGGCCGCGACTGGCTGGTGGTGCCGGTCGAAGGCACAACCGGCCGCTACAGCGCCACGCGGATGAACCTGGAGCACCTGGCCTTCCGCCCGCCCGCGGTGCTGACCGCCCGGCAGGCGGTGCGGGCCATGCAGGCGGCCACCGGCTGCAGCGTCAATCTGGATACGATGGTGCGTACGATCACCGGCACCTATTACGCGCAGGTCATCTGCCGCAAATAGAAGCGCCTTTGACGGTTGTGCGGTTTTGCGGTCTTTTTCTGAAACATCCTCTTGGGAAATGTGATCATTTTCCCGGGGGCCATGGATTGAGCGGCCCTAGCGCGCCTGCCATAGATTGCGCATGAAACTTGCTATCAACGGATTCGGCCGCATCGGCCGCGCCATCCTGCGCCAGATTCTGACCACATCGCGCGGAGACGGCATCGAGGTGGTGCGGATCAACGATATCGCACCCTTGGACATGTGCGCCTATCTGTTCCAGTACGACAGCACATTCGGCCCCTTTGCGCATCCGGTGGAGCATGGCAACGGCGCGCTGCAGGTGATGGGCCGCAGCATTCCGGTCAGCCACGAGCCCGACCTGACCAAGGTCGGCCTGAGCGGCGTCGATCTGGTGCTGGAATGCACCGGCATCGCCCGGACCTCCGACGTGGCAGAGCGCGGGCTGAAGGCCGGCGCCGGCAAGGTGCTGATCTCCGGCCCCTCCCCCGCGGCTGAGCTGACCATGGTGCTGGGCGCCAACGAGGAGACATTGGGCGACGCCCGGATCGTCTCCAACGCCTCCTGCACCACCAATGCGCTGACGCCGCTGGTCAAGCTGCTGGACGGGATCGCCGGCATTGATACCGCGCATATGACCACCATCCACTGTTACACCAACTCGCAGCCGATGGTGGACGCGCCGCGGGGCGATTTCGCCCGCTCGCGCGGCGGCGCGCAGTCGATGGTGCCGACGACGACCTCGGCGATGCATCTGATCGACGAGGTGCTGCCGCATCTGAAGGGCCGTGTCAGCGGCGCCGCGGTGCGGGTGCCGACGGCCAGCGTGTCGGCGGTGGATCTGGTGGCGCAGCTGAAGACCCCGATGAGCGCGGCAGAGTTCACCGCCGCCCTGCGCGAAGGGGTGGCGGCCTCGCAGGTGATGGGCTGGACCGATATGCCGCTGGTGTCCTCCGATCTGCGGGCGCGGACCGAGTCGCTGGTTATTGCCGGGCCGGAAACCCGCATGGCCGGGACCGCCCAGGTGCGGGTGTTCGGCTGGTATGACAATGAATGGGGCTTTTCCGCCCGGATGCTGGACGCGGCCCGGCTGATGGCCGGCTGACAGCCGCCCGCCGTTGGCGGCGGCTATCCCTGCGGGCTTCGCCCCTGTCCTGCCAGCCGCAGCCAGCGGAAAATCAGCATCAGGGCAAACATGCAGACCGCAAGGCCGATCAGGTCACCCGCTGCGTAAACCGCCATCACCGGCAGCTGATCGTCGGGGAAAATCAGGCCTGAGAACACCACCGTCTGCCCCAGCGAGTTGATCACCGACGCCAGCCCGCCGATGGCCAGCAGCCCGGTCCAGGCAATCCGCCGCGACTGGCCGGCATACAGATCCCAGCCGAACAGCCAGGCGACCTCGAAGGCCGCAAACACCGAGAAGGCCCCGACGCCGATGGATTGCAGCAAGACCGGCTCCATCAGCTCCCGCACGCCGGCCGTGGTGAACAGCAGCTCCGACAGCAGCGCGCCCGCGGCGAGCGGCAGCACGGCTTTCCAGCCGAACAGCCAGATGCACAGCACCCGCACCCCGTGCGGCAGGTAGGCCAGACTGGCGAAAACGGTGATTTCCGGCAGAAACAGGTTCTGCACAGGTGTGACCACCAAGGCGGTCAGGCCGTGGCAGATGACATAGACAGCGGTGATCACCGCAAACCCCTGTACCGGGGACAGCAACTGGTAAAATCGACTCATGCCGCCCGTTTATCCAGAGGACGCAGAAGCTGCAATCATATGCAGCGCCGCCGGCGGCAAACCATCACTGGGCAGAGGGATCGAAGCGCACCACGTAACGCTTGGCCCGGCTGCCGCCGGCCCGCTCCAGCAGACCCATGCTCAGCAGTGATTTCAGCGTGCGGTGATAGGTGGCCTGGGCAATCCCCTGCACCAGCCGGTGGCTGCGAATCTGGTCGGATTGCACCGCGGCGCCAGGCGCGCTGGTCAGCGCATGGGCCGCCAGCAGCACGTCCCGCTCCGCCGGGCTGAGCCGGTCCAGCCCGATATCGCGCTCCATCTGAAACAGCATGTCGCGCAGTTCAAAAACTGATTTCAAAGCATCCAAAACTGTTACCCCTTGAAAACTCAACCTTCTGGTTCAGAACAGGCCCTGCCAGGGCAAGGCGAAATGATACCCCCTGAAATTATCAGACTGACAATTATATGGACAGCCATAATCCAGATGGTATCATTTCAGACAGGCTAGCTGCATGTGAGTGGTGGCTGCGCCTGCGTTACCCGATGTAGTTTTTGTTAATCAGTGCCAGCTCCGGCAGGTTCGCCTGCCGGAGCTGAACCGAATAGTACATTTTAAAACTGCTTTCCAATCTCCTTTACGGTCATTTTTCCCGCATTCGCGCCATAGCGGCAAAAAAATGTCCTTGCCGGACGCCTCTTTCCCGCGGCTGCCGGGGCCGCAGCCCCTCTCCGCCGTCCGGATGCGCGGCAATCCGCCGCTGCCGGAGACAGGCGGAATGCCGCTGCTTTGCCAGTTCCATCGCGTAAATTTCCCGTGCTAGGCTCAGCGCTGACGCCTGCCGCCCTGCCGGGCCGCACGGCCGGATTTTTTTACGCCCGCCACCGGGAGCAAACATGAATTTTCCATTCCGCCCGCGCCTGACCGCGCGCGCCCTTGCCTTCAGCTTTCTGACCCTGCTGCCGCCTGCCGCCTTTGGCGCCGACGCCACGCTTCAGGCCCCCGGGGCAAATGCCGGCCTTGCTGACCGGCTGCGCGGCGCCTCGGCCTCGGTTGCCGCCAGCGGCGAAACCAATGTGCAGGAGATTCTGGCGGCGGCGCTGTCGGACTACCGGACGCTGGTGCAGGTGCTTTATGACGCGGGCCATTTCGCGCCGGTGGTTAATATCCGCCTGGACGGGCGCGAGGCGGCGCTGATCCAGCCGCTGAACCCGCCGCAAAGCGTCCGCACGGTGGAGATCACCGTCCAGCCCGGCCCGCGGTTTGCCTTCGGCAAGGCGGACCTGTCGCCGCTGCCGCGGCAGAGTGACGTGGAGTTTCCCGAGGAATACGCTCCCGGCCAGCCCGCCAGCACCGGCGCGATCCGGGATGCGGCGGTTGCGGGGGTGCGGGCCTGGCGGCGCAGCGGCCATGCCAAGGCCGCGGTGGCCGAGCAGAGGATCACCGCCAATCACCTGCAGGCGCGCCTGGATGCCCAGCTGCGGCTGGCCCCCGGCCCGCGCCTGCGTTTCGGCCGGATGGCCGTGACCGGCGACACAAGGGTGCGCGAGGAGGCTATCCGCAGTATCGCGGGCTTTCCGGCGGGGGAGACGTTCCACCCCGACCTGATTGCGAAATCCGCCAGCCGGCTGCGCCGCACCGGCACCTTTTCCAGCGTGGTGCTGCGGGAGGCAGAGCAGCCGAACCCGGATGGCACCCTCGATTACACCGCGGTGGTCGAGGACCTGCCGCCGCGCCGCCTCACGTTCGGGGCCGAGATCAGCTCCTCCGACGGGGTGGAGCTGTCGGGCAGCTGGATGCACCGCAACCTGTTCGGGGCTGCGGAAAAGCTGCGGATCGAGGCGCGGGTCAGCGGCATCGGCAGCAGCAACGACATCGACGGGCGCGTGGCAGTGCGGCTGGACCGGCCCGCGGCGCTGGGGCCGGATGACCTGATCTTCTACCTCGCCGAGGCCGAACAGCTGGACGAGGAGCATTACAAGGCCACCCAGGTGTTCGGCGCGGCCGGGGTGCGGCGCACCTTCTCCGACAAGTTCTTTGCCGAGGCTGCGCTGGGGGTGTCCTCGATCCTGGCCGAGGACGTGTTCGGCAAGCGGCGGTTCAAATACATCGCGGGCCGCCTGCGCGCGGAATACGACGAGCGCGACAGCCGGGTGAACCCGGCCAGCGGCTATTACCTGCAAGGCACGGCGACGCCCTTCATCGGCTTTGGCGGCAGCAAGTCCGGGCTGCAGATCAAAGCGGACGGGCGCGCCTATTACGGCTTGGGCGCGGACGACCGGATCGTGCTGGCCGGGCGGCTGCAGCTGGGCTCTGTCGCCGGCCCGTCGCTGAGCGAGATCTCCCCCACCCTGCTGTTCTTCTCCGGCGGTGCGGGCACGGTGCGCGGGCATGAGTTCCAGTCGCTGGGCGTGCCGGTTGCCGGCGGCACCGCCGGCGGGCGCAGCTTTGCGGCGCTGTCGGGCGAAGTGCGGGGAAAGGTCACCGACACGATTTCCCTGGTCGGCTTCTACGACATCGGTTTTGTCGATGCGGACAGTTTTGTGTCGGGATCGTCCGCGCGCCACGCCGGCGCCGGCATCGGGGTGCGGTATGATGTGGCGGGGATTGGGCCGATCCGGCTTGACCTTGCCTATCCGGTGGACGGCGGGTCCGAGGACGGGCTGCAATTTTATATCGGGATAGGACAGGCGTTTTGAAACAGATACTTGCCTATAGCCTGGCCCTGGGCCTCGCGGCGGCGCCGCTGGCGGCGCAGGACACTCCGGAAGAAGACGCGGGCGGGCTGCTGGTCGATTTCCTGGAGGACACGCTGTCAGGCGACAGCCGCTATATCAGCGTCAGCGGGCTGCAGGGGGCGTTTTCCTCTGAGGCCACAATCCAGAAGATCACGGTGGCCGACGAGAAAGGCATCTGGCTGACCATCGAAGGCGCCGCGCTGGACTGGAACCGGCTCGACCTGCTGCGCGGGCGGTTCTCGGTCAATGAGCTGTCGGCGGAGCGCATAGCGGTGGAGCGCGCGCCCGAGCCGCTGCCGCCGGACCCGGAACTGCCGGAGGCGGCGGCCACGCCCTTCTCGCTGCCGGAGCTGCCGGTGGCGATCGAGCTGGGCCTGATCAAGGCGGAGCGGATCGAACTGGGCGCGGCTCTGGCAGGAACCGAAGCCAGTCTTAGGGTTGAGGGATCGCTGCGGCTGGCAGACGGCGCGCTCGACACCAAGCTGGAGGCGGTGCGGCTGGACAAACCCGGCGACCACCTGCGGCTGGAGGCGGGATATGCCGATGAAACCCAGCAGATCACCCTGGACCTGACCGCGGATGAGGCTGCGGGCGGGCTGATCTCGCGCAGCCTGGACTTGCCCGGCAACCCTGACCTGCAGCTGACCGCCAAGGGCAGCGGGCCGGTAACGGATTTCACCGCTGACATCAGCTTCAGCGCCAACGGCGCGGAGCGGCTGGCGGGCCAGGTGGTGCTGGCGGCCCAGCCCCTGCCCGCGGATGCGGCGCCGGAGACGCCGCGCGGCATCCGCTTTTCCGCCGATCTGGGCGGCAATATCGACGTGCTGCTGCCGCCGGTGCACCGCCCGTTCTTTGGCCCGGGCCTGCGGCTCAACGTGAAAGGCATCCGTGAAGGCAGCGGCGCGCTGGCGCTGGACACTCTGGTTCTGCGCACCCGGGCGCTGCAGGTGAGCGGCGCCGCGGCGCTGGCGGCGGGCGGCCGGCTGGACACCGCCAATCTGAAGGCTGCCATCACCCCGCCGCCGGGCCAGGCCGCGGTCACCCTGCCCGTGGGCGGCGGCCAGACCACGCTGGCGGCGGCGGACCTGCAGCTGCGGAAGCGGACGGACGGCAACTGGACCCTGGACGGGGTTCTGCACCAGCTGAGCCATCCCGCCGCACTGGTGGACCAGGCAGAGGTCACCGGCCGCGGCACGCTGGATCAAAGCAGCGGCCTTGCGCTGGAGGGGCGGCTGTCGGCCGCGCTCAGCGGGTTGCAGCCGCGCGACCCGGCGCTGGCCAAGGCCACCGGCAGCGACATCCGCTTTGAGGGCACCCTCAGCACCGAAGGCCCCGGTGCGCTGCGGATCACCGAAATGGAACTGCGCGGCACCGATTACCAGGCGGCGGGTGATGTGACCCTGGACGGGCTGGAAGAGGGGCTGAAAATCACCGCGGACCTGACCGCAGAGGCATCGGAGCTGGCGCGTTTCTCGGAGCTGGCCGGACGGCCCCTGGGCGGCGCGGTGCGGGCGGACGTCCAGGGTTCCTTCACGCCGCTGTCCGGCGCCTTTGACACCGATCTGGACCTCACCGCCGAGAACCTCTCCGCCGGGATTGCCAAGGCGGATGAGCTGCTGGCGGGCACCACCACGGTGGCGCTCAAGGCGTCGCGGGACGAGATCGGCATCGCCGTCGACACATTCGAGCTGAAGGGCAGTGCACTGGCCGCTTCTGCTGCGGGCACGCTGAACAATGACAGCGGACAGATGGAGATCAGCGCCCGGCTGACCCGGGTGGAGGTGCTGCTGCCGCAGGCCCCCGGCACGCTGGAGCTGGCCACCACGGTCACCCGTACCGGCAGGCGGTTTGATGGCGTGGCCGAGCTGACCGGGCCGCATTCCTCCAGCGCCCGGCTGGACGGGTCTGTCACTTTGGAGGGCGACGCCGATTTCGACTTTGCCGCCGCCTTTAATGAGCTGGAGCGGTTCGTGCCCGAACTGGCGGGCCGGCTGACCGCCGAAGGCACCGCGGAGCGGCGCAACGGCGAGTGGCAGATCGCCGCCACCGCGGATGGCCCGGCGGAGCTTGCGGTCAAGGCCGAGGGCCGCTTTGCCGAAAGCAATGGCGACACCGATCTGCGGTTTGACGCCGTCATCGGGCGGCTGCAGCAGCTGGTGCCGGATCTGGCCGGGCGGCTGGCCGCCAAGGGCACCGCCGCCCGCCGCGACGGTACTTGGACGGTCGACAGCACCGCCAGCGGCCCCGCGGGCATCGACAGCCGCATCGCAGGCAGCTGGAACGAGGCCGAGGGCACCGCCGATGTAACCGCCAAAGGCACCCTGCGGCTGGAAGGGATGAACCCTTTCATCTCTCCCAACCTGATGCAAGGGCCTGCGAATTTCGACCTGGCCATGCGGGGGAAGCCGGCGCTGGACTCCTTGAGCGGCACCGTGTCGGTCCCCGGCGCCTCGCTGGCGATCCCGGCGGCGGCGCAGCGGCTGGATGACATCAACGCCACCGTCTCCTTTGCCCGCTCCAGCGCGCAGGTGCAGGCCTCGGCCCGCGGCCGCGACGGCGGCACCCTGCAGATCAGCGGCCCGGTGGCGATGCGCCCCCCCTTCAGCAGCAATCTGCAGATTGCCATCGGCGATCTGGTGGTGACGGACAACCTGTCTTACGAGACCCTGCTGAACGGCAGCCTCACCTTGTCCGGCGCAATGGCGGGCGACAAGCGGATCGGCGGGCAGATCAATGTCGGCGAGACCAATATCAACCTCAACACCGCAGGCGGCTCGGTCTCGTCGGCGCCAATCCCGCCGATCAGCCATGTGGGGGCACCGCGCGATGTGCGCCAGACCCTAGCGCGGGCGGGGCTGACCGGCAACAATGGCGGCGGCGGGGGCGGCTCAGCCAGAACCGAACTGGATATTCTGATCAGCGCCCCCTCGCGGGTCTTTGCCCGCGGCCGCGGACTGCGCGCAGAGCTGGGCGGCGAGATCCGCCTGCGCGGCACCACCGCGCGGCTGTCGCCCTCGGGCCAGATCAGCCTGATCCGCGGCACCTTTGACATCCTGGGCCGGCGGCTGGAGCTGGACGAGGGGCGGATCACCCTACTGGGCGATCTGAAACCCTATCTGGAGTTCAAATCCACCGCCGCCACCGGCGAGGGCACCGCCACGCTGGAGATCTCCGGCCGGGTCGATGCGCCGGAGATCAAGGTGACGTCGGAGCCGCCGCGCCCGTCGGAGGAGGCGCTGGCGCTCTTGCTGTTCGGCGACAATATTGAGGATATCTCGCCGCTGGCGCTGGCCCGGCTGGCCGGCTCCGCGCTGACGCTCAGCGGGCGCGGCGGCGGGGCGCAAAGCAAGGTGCGGCAGGCCACCGGCGCCGACACGGTCGATATCGGCGCCGACAATCTGGGCGCTGGCCAGCTGGGCCTGGGCGGCTATGTGGCGGAGAACGTCTATACCGATTTCAACGTCAACACCCGCGGCGACAGCGAGCTGAGCATCAATCTGGATGTGACCAAAAGCCTGACGGTGCAAGGCACGGTGGACAGCGAAGGCGAGACCGGGTTCGGCCTGTTCTTCAAGCGCGACTATTGACGGCGGCGGCCTAGCCGCGGACAGGGCGCACCGCCGTCCGGTCCGCGCCGCCGGGCCGCCGTCCGCCGAGGGCCTGTTTGCGGCCATCTGCCGCCCCTGGGACTGCAGCAATCCCGCCGCAATTGCAGTTGAGCCGGCAGGCAGCGCTTGCAGCCGCCGGCGGAACCTTGCAGGTTGACAGCGACAGTCCCGGCAGGCGCAAAACGGAGCCCCGCGTGCACAAATCATTCGGCCACAGGCTGGCGGCCCGCGCCGGGAGGATGGCGCAAGACGCCCTGCACCGCGCAAGGCTGCACAGGTCGCTGCAGCATCTGCACGGCCCCGCCCGCCGGTTTGCCGCCCCGCAGGAGGCGGTGCTGATCGCGCTGGTGCGGGACGGGGCCTATTACCTCGACGTCTTTTTCGAGCATTACCGGCGGCTCGGCGTCTCCTGCTTTGTCTTCATCGACAATGGCTCGACGGATGGCACCGTGGAGCGCATCCTGCAGGAGCCGGGCACCGCAGTGCTGCGCTCCGCCCTGCCCTGGCTGGAGTTTGAGAACAGCTTCCGCGCCTATGCCGCCAGCCGGTATGGCCAGGACCGCTGGTGTCTGTTTGCCGACATGGACGAACTGCTCGATTTCGAAGGCAGCGGCACCGCCGGGCTGCCCGGGCTGACCGGCTATTTGGCGCAGCAAGGCTATACCGCGCTGCAGGCGCAGATGCTGGAGATGTTCCCCAAGGGCCCGCTGGCGGCGGCCCGCGGGCTGCCCTATCGCGGCGCGGTAAAGGCCTTCCGCTATTGCGATATCAGCACGGTGCAGGCGCTGGATTACGCCGCCGCGGAGACCGGGCTGGCCTATTACCTGCGCCAGAACAGCCTGCCGCCGGGCGGGGCGCGGATGCTGTATGGCGGGGTCCGCGGCAAGGTCTTCGGCGAGCGCTGCTGCCTCAGCAAGCACCCGCTGGTGTTCAACGGCCCCGGCGTGCAGGCGGCAGTGCATCCGCATGTCTCTGCCGGGGTGGCGGTGGCGGACGTCGAAGGGCTGATCCGCCACTACAAGTTTGCCGGCGACAGCCTGGCACGCGATCTGCAGACCCGGGCCGAGGCGGTCTCCGAACATGGCGAGGACAGGCTGCGCAGCGACGCAATGCAGGCGCAGCCGGAGCTGAGCCTGTGGTCAGATGCGGCCTTGGAAGACGCAAGCATCGCCGGTCTGCAGCGCCGGGGCTTCCTGCGCTGCGCGCCGGGGTACAGCGCCCGGATGGCCGGAGACGGCGCATGAGTGCGGCGTCCATCGGCGCGGTGGTGATCGGCCGCAACGAAGGCGCGCGCCTGATCCGCTGCCTGCGCTCCCTGCAAGGGCAGGTGCAGCAGCTGATCTACGTGGACAGCGGTTCAAGTGATGGCTCGGCGGAGGCGGCGCGGCGCTTGGGCGCTGAGGTTGTGGATCTGGACCTCAGCCGCCCCTTCACCGCCGCCCGTGCCCGCAATGCCGGTCTGGCCGCCCTGCGGGGCGGGATCGAGCTGGTGCAATTCGTGGACGGCGACTGCGAGGTGGACCCGGGCTGGATTCCAGCCGCGGCGGAGTTCCTGCGAACCCGGCCCCGGGCCGCGGCGGCCTGCGGGCGGCGGCGGGAGCGGTTTCCGCAGGCGTCGGTCTATAACCGGCTGTGCGACGCCGAATGGGACACCCCCGTTGGCGAAGCCGCGGCCTGCGGCGGCGATGCGATGATGCGGGTGGCGGCGGTCTATACCGCGGGCGGCTACCGCGAGAGCCTGATTGCCGGCGAGGAGCCGGAACTGTGCCTGCGGCTGCGGCGGGCGGGCTGGGAAATCTGGCGGCTGGACGCTGAGATGACGCTGCACGACGCGCAGATGCTGCGCTTTGGCCAGTGGTGGAACCGCAGCCGCCGCGCAGGCCACGCCTTTGCCGAGGGGGCTGCGCTGCATGGCGCGGGACCGGAGCGCCATTGGCGCACCGAGACCCGCCGCGCGCTCACCTGGGGCGCGGTGCTGCCCGCCGCCATCGCGGCTGCCGGGCTGATCAGCCCTGCCCTGCTGCTGGCGGCGCTGATCTACCCGGTCCAGGTCCTGCGCCTGTCCCGACGCATGGGGTATGAACGGGCGCTGTTTTCGGTACTGGGCAAATTTGCCGAAGCCTCCGGCGCGCTGGAGTACCACTGGCGGCGGCGGCGCGGCACGGCGCGCGGCATTCTGGAGTACAAGTAGCATTGCCGGGGGCTTTGCCCCTCTTGGCCTTCCGGCCAATTCACCCCAGGATATTTGCAGCCAGATGAAAAAAGGATCCGGTCTTCATCTGGCTGCAAATATCCCGGAGCGCGAGGCAGAGCCTCGCATCAGGCTGCTCAGCGGGTCCGGATCCGCCAGGCTTTGAGCATCTGGGCAGGCAGGATGGCCAGGCATCTGGCATAGCGCGGCAGCAGCCGGGTCGGGCTGGACAGCGCCCGCCACAGCCACTCCATCGCGATCGCCCGCACCCAGGCAGGGGCGCGCTTCTGATGGCCGCCGAGGAAATCCAGCCCGGCGCCGATGCTGGCAAAGCCGGTGCGCGGCGCCAGCCGGCGGCCGCGCTGCGCCAGACGCTCCTGCTTGGGGGCGCCCAGCGCCAGGAAACACAGGCCGACGCCTGTCTCATCCAGCCGGTGCAGGATCCGGTCGGCCTCCTCGCCCTCCGGATCGAACCGGCCCGAGGGGGCGTGGCACCAGGCGATGTCCAGCCCGGACACTTCGGCGGCCAGCGCCTCCGCGGCGTCTGCCAGCGCCTCTTCTGTGCTGCCGGCCAGCGCCACCGGCACCCCGGCCCCGGCCGCCAGGCGGCACAGCGGCAGCACCAGATCCGAGCCCGGCATCAGCTCCACCGGGCGGCCCGCCAGCCGCGACAGCCAGACGATCGGGCGCCCGTCCGCCACCACCAGATCCTGCGCCTGGTAGGCGGCCAGGAACTCCGGCGACTGCGCCAGTTTGACCAAGTGGTCCAGGTTGACCGTGGCCAGGGCAAAGCCCTGGCGCGCCTTGAACCGCGCCCGGATCTCCGCCTCCAGCAGCGCCCGGCGGGGCATGTTCACCGCCACCCGGCGGCCGTTGAAATCGAAATACACTGCATCCCCCGGTCTTAGACAATTCCCTGATACATCCGGCATCCGCGTCAGGCCAGCACAGCCCGCCGGCCCCGGCCGCCAGCGTGGCATCGCTGCACACCGTTTACCGGTTCTTGCAAATCCGCGCGACAGCGCCCGCGGCAATCGTTAAACTTTGAACCAACGACCGGGGAACGAGGAGAAACTGGCCTGTGCCCAATGCCTTGGCCTATCTGATGCTGCTGGCCTGGCCGCTGGTCAGCCTGGTGCTGTTCCGGCGTCTGCCGCTGGAACGGGCGATCCTGTGGTGCCTGATTGCGGGCTATCTGCTGCTGCCGCCGCTGGCCGAGTTCGACCTGCCGCTGGTGCCGGATATGGACAAATTCGCCATTCCCTCGGTGATGGCCTTTGTGCTGTGCGCAGGGCTGCTGCGCAAGCCGGTGCCGCTGTTGCCGCGGCATCCGGCAGTGCGGCTGCTGACGCTGCTGTTCGTGTTCGGCGTCATCCCCACGGTGCTGACCAATGGCGAGCCGATCCTGTTCCGCAAGATCGCCAATTCCGACCCGATTATCTTCCTGACCGATCAGCTGCCGGGCCTGCGCTGGCGCGACCTGGGTTCCGTCATCATCAACCAGATGATCGTGCTGATCCCGTTCCTGCTGGCCCGCCGCTACCTCTCCACGCCCGACGCCCAGCGCGAGCTGCTGCTGGCGCTGATGATCGGCGCGCTGGCCTATACCATCCCGTCGCTGGTCGAGATCCGGTTCAGCCCGCAAATCAACGTCTGGGTCTACGGTTTCTTCCAGCATGACTTCAGCCAGATGATGCGTCAGGGCGGCTTCCGGCCCATCGTGTTCCTGCCGCATGCCCTGTGGCTGGCGTTCTTCATGCTGTCGGCGCTGCTGGCGGCCACCGCCCTGGCCCGTGCCACCGCCGGCGGGCAGCGGCTGCGCCTGGCGCTGGCGGCCGCCTATCTGTTTGCGGTGCTGGTGCTGTGCAAGAGTCTGGCCTCGCTCGCCTATGCGCTGGCTTTTGTGCCCGTCGTGGCGCTGGCGCCCTTGCGCTGGCAGCTGCGGGCGGCCCTGCTGCTGGCGGTGATCGCGGTGGTCTACCCGATGCTGCGCAACACCGGACTGGTGCCGACCGAAGCGCTGGTGGCACAGGCCGAGGTGATCAGTGCCGAGCGGGCGCATTCGCTGAACTACCGGTTCGAGAACGAAGCGCAGCTGCTTGCCAGGGCTGCGGAAAAACCGTGGTTCGGCTGGGGCGGCTGGGGCCGCAACCTGGTGCGGCACGAGGAGACCGGGCAGATCCTGTCGGTCCCGGACGGGCGCTGGATCATCGTCTTCGGCACCTTCGGCTGGCTGGGTTACATCGCCGAGATGGGGCTGCTGGCGGCGCCGCTGATGCTGCTGGCCTCTGCCGCGCGGCGGGCGCCTGCCGGCAGCGTCTCGCCCTATGCCGCGCCGATTGCGCTGATTCTGGCGGCCACCATGGTCGACATGCTGCTGAACGCGACGCTGGTCCCGATCACCTGGATGTGCGCGGGATCGGTTCTGGGCTATGCTGAGCGGCTGCTGTACCCGGATGTGTTCCGCCCGCGCCCTGCGCTGTTCGGCGGCGCGCAGGCAATGCTGCCTGACACCGCAGGCGCTGAGCGGCGCAGCATCCTGTGATGCCGCAATCTTTCCGCTTTTCCGGCCCAATTCAACACAATGCGTCCATAGGACAGCCGCATGGATTGACGAAGATAAACAAGAATTCATCCGGCCCCGCGGAGCAGATGGGGATCTATGCCGCAAGGCCGGAGCAGCCGCCGGGAAAAATCCCGGCACCGGATAATAAACCCGTCCGGCGGGCCCTGCCATTTTCGCAAAGCGGACTGGCTGCGGCGTGCCGGGCTGTTTGCGAAGGGCCAGTGGGGTCAGGTATTGACGATGCAGGATGGAATTACCGCAGCGGCGGGCGCTGCCGAACAGATTACGCACGGTGATATTGCCATTGTCGGGCTGTCGGTGACGGTGCCGGGCGCAGGCTCTGCCGAGGCGTTCTGGCAGAACCTGCGCGCAGGGATCGAATTGATTGAGGTTCTGGACCGCGAGACGCTGCTGGCACATGGCGAACGCGCCTCGGCCCTGGCCGACCCGAACTATGTGCCCGCCGCGGCCCGTCTGCAGGGGTTTGACGAATTTGATGCCGAGTTTTTCGGCTTCAGCCCGAAAGAGGCTGCCATTCTCGACCCGCAGCACCGCAAGTTCCTGGAAGTCGCCTGGGGCGCGATGGAAAACGCGGGCCATCCGCCGGAAAGCATTGCTGGCCCCATCGGCGTTTATGCCGGCTGCGGCATGGGCAGCTATTTCTACTTCAACATCTGCTCGAACCCGGCCCTCGTCGATGACGTGGGCATGTTCCTGCTCCGCCATACCGGCAACGACAAGGATTTCCTGTCGACCCGCGTCAGCCATGTGTTCGACCTCAAGGGGCCGTCGGTCAACGTGCAGACCGCCTGCTCCACCTCGCTGGTGGCGGTGCATTACGCCTGCAAAGCGCTGCGCGAGGGCGAGTGCGGCATGGCGCTGGCGGGCGGTGTCACCATCGAGCTGCCGCAGAGCCGCGGCTATCTCTACAAGGAGAACGAGATCCTCAGCCCCGACGGCCATTGCCACGCCTTTGACCACCGGGCGCAAGGCACCGTCTTCGGCTCCGGCGCCGGTGCGGTGGCGCTGCGGCGGCTGGAGGATGCGATTGCCGACGGCGACCACATCTGGGCGGTGATCAAGGGGTCCGCCATCAACAACGACGGCGCGGACAAGGCGGGCTATCTGGCGCCTTCCGTCGGCGGCCAGTCAGCAGCGGTGCAAAAGGCGCTGGCAGCAGCAGGCACCCCGGCTGAGACCATTGATTACGTCGAATGCCACGGCACCGGCACCTATCTGGGCGATCCGATCGAAGTGTCAGCCCTGACCGACGCTTACCGTGCCAGCACGCAGGACACCGGCTATTGCCGCATCGGTTCGGTCAAGACCAACATCGGCCATCTGGACACCGCAGCGGGCGTTGCCAGCCTGACCAAGACCGCGCTGGCGCTGTACCACCGGGAAATCCCCCCCTCGCTGGGCTATGAGGCGCCGAACCCGGCGATTGATTTCGACACCTCGCCGTTCAAGGTGAACGCCGCCCTGACGCCCTGGGTGCCGCACAAGGGTCCGCGGCGGGCGGGCATCAACTCGCTGGGCGTCGGCGGCACCAATGCCCATGTGATCCTGGAGGAAGCGCCGGAGCGCGCGCCTTCGGAGGAAAGCGATTTCCCGTTCCAGATCCTTTGCGTTTCCGGACAGTCCAAGGCGGCGCTGGAGGCCAACTCCCAGGCGCTGGCTGAATATCTGAAAGCCAACCCCGAGGCCGATCTGGCGGACGTGGCCTATACGCTGAAGGAAGGCCGCCGCGGCTTTGCCAAACGGCGGGTACTGGTGGCGGAGACCAATGCAGAAGCCGCCCGGCTGATTGAAGAAAACGATCCGCGCAAGGTCTTCACCCACGACCGCCTGGGCGACTCGCCTGAGGTTGTTTTCATGTTCCCCGGCGGCGGCGCGCAATATGCGGGCATGGCGCGGGATCTTTACGAGACCGAACCGGTCTTTGCCGAGTGGATGGACCGCGGGCTGGAGCATCTGCAAAAGAGCCTCGACTACGACATCCGCGCCCTCTGGCTGCCGGAGGAGGGAGAGGAAGACGCCGCCAATGCGCGCCTGCAGCAGCCCTCGGTGCAGCTGCCGCTGATCATGATCGTGGAATACGCGCTGGCGCAGCTGTGGATCAGCTGGGGCGTGCGGCCTGCCGCGCTGGTCGGTCATTCCATGGGCGAAAACACTGCCGCCTGCCTCGCCGGTGTGCTGTCTTTTGAGGACTGCATCGACCTTGTCCTGCTGCGCGGACGGCTGTTCGACACCGTGCCTGCGGGCGGGATGCTGTCGATTGCGCTACCGCTGGCCGAAGTCGAGGCCATAATTGGCGATGACCTGGATATCGCCAGCGTCAACGCGCCCTCGCTGACCGCCGTGTCCGGCCCGCAGGACGCGCTGGACCGCCTTTCGGCAGACCTGAGCGCCCGCGAGGTGGAACACCAGCGCATCCAGATCGACATTGCCGCCCACTCCCGGATGCTGGACGGCATTTTGCAGGAATACGGAGATTTCATCCGCTCCCTGACCCTGTCCGCCCCGAAGCTGCCGGTGATCTCCAACCGCACCGCCACGGCCCTGACCGCAGACCAAGCTGTCAGCGCCGATTACTGGGTGGGCCAGCTGCGCAATACCGTGCGCTACGCCGATTGCATCGAAACCCTCGCCCAAACCCCGGGCCGCGTGTTCCTGGAGGTCGGCCCCGGCAAGGCGCTCAGCGCGCTGGCGCAGATGTCGCCGGCGGTAAAGCAGGGCCAGGTGCTCAGCTCCCTGCGCCATCCGGATCAGGACGTGATGGATGACAGCTATTTCTTCGGCGTCATCGGCCGCCTGTGGGCCTGCGGCGTCGAGGCCGACTGGCGGCAGATCTGGGGCGAGGCGCGGCGCAACCGCCTGCCGCTGCCCGGATACGCCTTCCAGCGCAGCCGCTACTTTATCGAACCCGGCAGAGCTGTGGTGGAGGAAGACGCTGAGTCTCCGGCCCGCCACGCGGATCTGAGAGACTGGGGCTACCGCCCGGCCTGGCGTCCGAGGCTGGCAGACTGCGCGTGGGACGTGGACCGGGAACTGGGCCAAGATCCGCAAACCTGGCTTATCTTCGAGGATGACACCGGCCACGCCGCCCGCGCCGCCGCCCGGCTGGAGGCCGCAGGCCATGCCGTCGCCCGCGTCCGCGCCGGCGACACCTATGCGCAGCTGTCGCCGAACGCATATATCCTGCCGCCCGAACAGGGCCGCGCCGCCTATGGCGCGCTGCTGGCGGATCTGGCCGGGGCCGGTCTGCTGCCGCACCGGATCGCTCATTTCTGGCTGGTGACGGAACAGGAAACCTTCCGCCCAGGCTCCTCCTTCTTTGACCGCAACCTTGAGATGGGCTTCCACTCCCTGACCGCGCTGGCGCAGGAGCTTGGCAATGCCGATCTGCCCGGCCCGCTGCATATCACGGTCTTTACCACCGGCGCCGCACAGGTCCGGGACGAGGCCCTGCCCTATCCGGAAAAGGCGATGATCGCAGGCCCTGCCGGCGTGATCCCGCGGGAGCTGCCGGGGCTGACCTGCGCCACCGTGGACATTGAGCTGCCAGCGCCGCCGCAGGGCCTGTTTGCCCGCCGCACCCTGGCGGACACGGACATCACCGCCCGGCTGCTGGAAGAGCTGATGGCGGAGCCCGCAAACATCTCCGCCGCCTGGCGCGGAGAGAAGCGGTTCGAACTCACCTGGCGCCCGCAGCCGCTGCCGGAACCGGAGACACCGCCCTTCAAACAGGGCGGCCATTACCTGATCACCGGCGGCTATGGCGGAATCGGCCTGGCCATCGCGGCTTATCTGATGCGGGACTGCGGGGCGAAGATCACGCTGATCTCCCGCGAGGGCCTGCCGCCGCGCGGCAGCTGGGACCGGTATCTCGGCAGCCACAGCCCGGCCAACCGCACCGCCCGGCGCATCCGCGCGCTGATGGCGCTGGAGGAGACCTGCAACGGCACCGTGCTGCCGCTGGCCGCCGACGTCTGCCACGCGGGCGAACTGCGCACCGCGCGCGCGCAGGCCGAGGCCGCAAACGGCCCGCTGACCGGCGTCATCCACGCGGCCGGCGTCATTGATGACGGCCCGCTGCTGGCCAAGGACGACGACCGGATCGCGCAGGTGCTGGCCCCCAAGGTGAGCGGGCTGCGCGCGCTCGACACGGTGTTTCCGGACGGCAGCCTGGAGCTGATGGTGCTGTTTTCCTCCTCCTCCACCGTGACCCGGCCCGCGGGCCAGGTGGATTACATCGCCGCCAACGAATACCTCAACGCCTGGGCCAAGCACCGTTCCGGCGGGCAGACCCGCGTCGTGGCGGTGGATTGGGGTGTCTGGGCAGACACCGGCATGGCCGCCGATGCCATGAATGCCCGCAACAGCGCCGCAGGCGCCAGCACGCCGGAGCCCTGCCCGCAGCCGCTGCTGCAGCAGCAGCGGTTCGACGCTGCCGGCAACCGCATCTTCACGCCCCGCTTCAGCACCGCAGACTGGCTGCTGGATGAGCATCGCACCGCAGACGGCACCGCCCTGGTGCCGGGTACCGGCTACATCGAAATGGCCGCCGAGGCGCTGACGGCAGCAGGTGCCGAAGGGCCGTTCGAAATCCGCGACCTCTATTTCCTGCGCCCTCTGGTTGTGCAGGACGGCGACCCCAAAGAACTTCTGGTTAAGCTAGAAGCTAAAGAAAATGGTTATGAACTGTTTGTTTACTCGGCATGTACAAATGGTTACTCTCTGAACTGTCAGGCAATGCTGGCCTCCGCGGCGGTGGCAGAATGCCCCGCCGCACTCAACCTCCAGAAGATTTTCGCCCGATGCCCGGAGGAGCAGGCGCCTGCCGGCGGGCGCCTGCAATCCCCGCAGGAGGCGCATCTGCGCTTTGGCCCGCGCTGGCATGTGCTGGAACGTGCGGCCCTGGGGAATGGCGAAGGGATTGCCTGCCTAGCCCTGCCGGAGGCTGCGGCGCAGGACGGCACCCTGCTGCATCCCGGCCTGATGGACCTTGCCACCGGCTGGGCGATGAAGCTGATCCCCGACTATCAAGCAGATGCGCTTTGGGTGCCGGTCTCCTACCGCACCATCCGCGTCTTTGCGCCGCTCATCGCGACCATCTTCAGCCACGTGCGGCTGGCCGGCGCGCCCGGCAGCGGCTCCGCCGTGTTCGACGTGACCCTGACGGATGCGGAGGGCACTGTGCTGGCCGAGATCGAAGGTTTCCGGATGCAGCGCCTCGCGTCCGGCTTTGACGCAGCAGCCGCAACGGCCGAGCCCGACGCCAGCGCAGCAGAGCTGGGGCTGGAGCCTGCCCGCAGCGCGCAGCCGCTGTCGCCGGAGGAACGCCGTCTGCAGCTGAACATTTCCAACGGTATCAAGGCCGAGGACGGCGGCGAGGCGCTGGCCCGCGCGCTTGCCGCCGGGCTGCCGCAGGTGGTGGTGTCCTCGCTCGACCTGCCCGCGCTGATTGCACAGGCGTCGCAGAGCGCCGCGCCCGCCGCGGCAGAGGCGCAGACCTTTGACCGCCCGCAGCTCGACACCGATTACATCGCCCCGCGCAACCCGGTGGAGGAGGAGCTGGCCAAGCTCTTTGCCGCGCTTTTGGGCGTCAGCCAGGTCGGGATCGAGGACAGTTTCTTTGACCTTGGCGGCCACTCGCTGATTGCGGTGCGGCTGTTTGCGCAGGTAAAACGCAGCTTTGGTGTGGAGTTCCCGCTGTCGGTGCTGTTCGAGGCGCCCAGCGTCGCCGCGCTGGCAGAGCGGATCATCGCCCGCACCGGCGGCGGGGTTGCGGCGGAACCGGGAGACACGCCCCAAACTGCGGAGGAACAGCCGCAGTACACCCATCTGGTGCAATTGCATCCGGGCGATGGCACCGGGCGGCGGCCCTTCTTCCTGGTGGCGGGCATGTTCGGCAATGTGCTGAACCTGCGCCACTTGGCGCTGCAGGTCGGCAAGGACCGGCCGGTCTACGGCCTGCAGGCCAAAGGGCTGGTGGGCGACGCCGCGCCGCACAGCCGAATCGAGGACGCCGCCCGCAGCTGCCTGTCCGAAATCCGCCAGATCCAGCCCCAGGGCCCCTATCTGCTGGGCGGCTTCTCCGGCGGCGGCATCACCGCCTATGAGATGGCGCAGCAGCTGAAGGACCAGGGCGAGGACACCGCCGCGCTGATCCTGCTGGACACGCCGCTGCCGGTGCGCCCGCCACTCAGCCGCCGCGACAAGGCCCTGATTAAACTCGCCGAACTGCGCCGCAAGGGGCCGGGCTACCTGGCCGAATGGGCCAGAAACCGCATCGCGTGGGAGTTTGAGAAACGCCGCGCCAGCCCGGCGGAGACCGGCGCCCGGCCGGAATTCAACAGCCGCAAGATCGAACTGGCCTTCCGCGCCGCAGTCGGGACCTATGGCCTCAGGCCCTGGGACGGGCCGCTCACCCTGTTCCGGCCGCCGCTGGACCGCAAATGGCAGGTCTCAAACGGCCATTGGGTCAGCGCCGAGCGCGAGTATGTCTTTGACGACAACGACTGGACCCAATGGGCCCCCGCCACCGAGGTCGCCGAGGTGCCGGGCGATCATGACAGCATGGTGCTGGTGCCCAACGTGAGCGTGCTGGCGGCAGGCGTGAAGGCGCGGCTGGACGCCGCCGACGCCGCCGCCGGGCGGCCCCGTTACGACCAGGCCGCGGAGTGACCCTGATGAGCCAGCAGCGTATCCTTACCATCCTTCTCAACTACCGCACGCCGGAGATGACCCTGCAGGCGGCCGAGGCCGCGCTGCGCGAGATGGAGGACCTGCCGGGCGAGCTGCTGATCATCGACAACGGCTCCGGCGACGGCTCCTTTGAGCAGATCCGCGCCGGGGCAGAGGCCCGCGGCTGGCTGGACAGCGGGCGGCTGCGGCTGCTGGCCTCGCCGGTCAACGGCGGCTTTGGCGCGGGCATGAACATCGGCATCCAGGCGGGCCTGGCCGGCGGCAGCGCGCCGGAGTTCTATTACCTGCTGAATTCCGACGCCTTTGTGCAGGGCGGCACCATCCGCACCCTGCGCGACTTCCTGCTGGAGCATCCCGGCGCCGGGCTGGCCGGCTCCTACGTGCGTGGCACCGATGGCGACCCGCACCGCACCGCCTTCCGCTTCCCCTCGATCGCGGGGGAGTTCGAGGCCAGCGTGCGCACCGGCATCTTCACCCGCCTCCTGAAGCCCTGGGTGGTGGCGATGGATATGCCGCAGGGCGAAGTGCAGGTGGATTGGACCGCCGGCGCCAGCCTGATGATCCGCCGCGAAGTGATCGAGGCCGCGGGCGGCTTTGACGAGACCTTCTTCCTCTATTTCGAGGAAACCGACCTCTGCCGCCGCGCCGCCCGCGCCGGTTGGCGCACCCACTATGTGCCCGCCAGCGAGGTGGCCCACATCGGCTCTGTCTCCACCGGCATGAAGGGCTGGCAGCGCACGCCGCAGTACTGGTTCGACTCGCGGCTGCACTACTTCACCAAAAACCATGGCCGCGCCTATGCCACCGCCGCCACGCTGGCCCGCATCAGCGGCAGCCTGATTTATGGCCTGCGCCGCCTGATCCAGAACAAGCCGCAAGCCGATCCGCCGCATTTCCTGCGCGATCTGTGCCTGCACAGCCTGCGCGCGCTGATTGCGCCGCGCCGCTCACCCTCTTCGGAAACGCGCCTCCCTTCTCCGCTTGCAAAGGAGCAGAAATGACCGCATTCACCTGTGCCCTGATCGGCAATGAATCCCTCCTGATCGGCTGCGCCGATGCGCTGCTGGCCCGCGGCCACCGGATCCGGGCGGTGGTCTCTCAAGACGCCGACATCCGCGACTGGGCCGCGGACAAGGGCCTTACGCTGCTGGATAAACCCGCGGATCTGACCGGCGGATTTGACTGGCTGCTGTCGATTGCCAACCTGACCGTGATCCCGGACATGGTGCTGGCCCTGGCCGCCAAGGGCGCGGTCAATTTCCACGACGGCCCCCTGCCCCGTTACGCGGGCCTCAACACCCCGAACTGGGCGCTGATCAACGGCGAGCCGCAGCATGGCATCACCTGGCATCTGATCGAAGGCGGCGTCGACGAGGGCGATATCCTGGCCCAGCGCCTGTTCGACGTGGCGGCGGACGAGACCGCCTTCAGCCTCAACTCCAAATGCTATGCCGCGGCGATGGACAGCTTCGGCGAGGTCGTCACGCAGCTGGAAACCGGTGAACTGAAGCGCCAGAAGCAAGACCTGAGCCAGCGCCGCCTGTTCAAAAAATCCGACCGCCCGGCAGCGGGCGGGATGCTCGATTTCACCCGCCCCGCGGCGGACCTGGCCCGGCTGGTGCGCGCGCTGGATACCGGCGGCTACTGGAACCCGCTGTGCGCCGCCAAGCTGCGCATCGGCGGCACAGTCATACTGGCTGGCGGTGCCGAAGTTGCGGACGGCAGCGGCGCGCCGGGGACGGTGCTCGAAGCCCGCAAAACCAGCATAACAATCGCCACAAGCGACGGCACCCTGACCCTCTCCCGCCTGACCACGCCCGCAGGCCAGCCGCTGGACATTACTAAACTGGCCCATGCCGGAGATCTGGTTCCCTCCCTGACCGCGGCTGAGGCAGAGGCGCTCACCACCCGCCTCGCTGCGGCCCAGGGCGGCGAAAGCCATTGGCGCGGGCGGCTTGCCGCGATGCAGCCGGTGCAGGTGCCGCTGGCCTCGGATGCCGGAGGGGAGGGGTTCGGCCGCTCTGAGATCGCCTTGCCGGGTGCCCTCAGTGAGGGCCAGGCGGCGGCTGGTGTGCTGGCCTGGGCGCTGCTCAGCAGCGGGGAAACCGCCGCGGATGTGGCACTCGCCGCTGGCAGCACGGAGGACCTGCCCGGCCTGATCTCCCCTTGGGTTCCGGTACAGGCGCAGCGCGGCCAGATGCTGCAGGATCTTACCGGCCGCATGGCAGAAGAAATTGAAAAGGCGCGGAAATACGGCGGTTTCCCTGAGGACCTGGTGGCCCGCGATCCGGCAATTCCGGCGCAGGCGCAGCCCGCAATCGGCCTGTCTCTGGACCAGGACCTGCCGGTCGGCGGCTGCATCGCCACCGTCACCTTCTGCGGCGGCAACATGGGGCTGCACACCGACAGCAGCCGGCTGGATGCAAAATCCGCCGGACTGCTCGCCGCCCGGCTGGAGCTGGTGCTGACCGCCATATTGGAAGACGCAAACCGCCCGGTCGCAGAGCTGCCCATCCTGCCGCAAGCCGAGCGCAAGCTGCTGCTGGAGGACTGGAACAACACCGCCGCGGAGTACCCCGCCGGTCAGACCATCCACGCGGCGTTTGAGGCGCAGGCGGCCAAGACCCCGGACGCAACTGCGCTGGTGTTCGAAGACCAGAGCTTCACCTACGGCGAAGTCAACGCCCGCGCCAATGCGGTGGCCGCCCGCTTGCGTGAAATGAACGTGAAACCGGGCAGCCATGTCGGCATTTACATCCGCCGCGCGCCGGACCTTGTGTTTGCCGCGCTTGGGGTGATGAAGGCCGGCGGCGCCTATGTGCCGCTGGATCCTGCCTATCCCGCTGACCGCATCGCGCATTACATCGCAGACAGCCAGGCGCAGGTGATCGTGACGCAAAGCGCGCTGGCCGCCAGCCTGCCTGCCTCGGACGCTGAAGTGCTGGATATCGAAACCGTCCCCGCGGGGACAGCCGGGGAAAACATCTCCGGCGGCGCCACCGGCAGCGATCTGGCCTATCTCATCTACACCTCCGGCTCTACCGGCCTGCCCAAGGGGGTGATGGTCACCCATGCCAATGTGTCGAACTTCTTCACCGGCATGGACGCCCGCATCCCGCATCAGGAGGGTGATGCCTGGCTGGCCGTCACCAGCCTCAGCTTCGACATTTCGGTGCTGGAGCTGTTCTGGCCCCTTTCGCGCGGCCTGAAACTGGTTCTGTCCAGCGACGAAAGCCGGCTGGAGCTGTCCAAGGGCCCTGTGGCGCTCAGCAGCCGGAAGATGGATTTCAACCTGTTCTACTGGGGCAATGACGACGGGCCGGGGCCGCAGAAATACCATCTGCTGCTGGAAGGCGCCAAGTTCGCCGACCGGCACGGTTTCAACGCGGTCTGGACGCCGGAGCGCCATTTCCACGCTTTTGGCGGGCCTTACCCGAACCCGTCGGTCACCGGCGCCGCGGTTGCGGCGGTGACGCGGAATATCGGCGTGCGCTCCGGCTCTTGCGTGGCGCCTTTGCACCATCCGGCGCGGATTGCCGAGGAATGGGCGGTGATCGACAACCTGACCGCGGGGCGTGCGGGCATCGGCTTTGCCTCCGGCTGGCAGCCGGATGATTTCATCCTGCGCCCCGAAAACACCCCGCCCGCCAACAAGGCCGCGATGTTTGACGCCATCGAAACCGTGCGCAAGCTGTGGCGCGGCGAGGAAGTGGCCTTCCCGCGCAAGGACGGCGGTGCGCACAGCGTGATCACCCAGCCCCGCCCGGTGTCCAAGGAGCTGCCTGTCTGGGTCACCACCGCGGGCAACCCGGAAACCTGGCGCGAGGCCGGGGCGATCGGGGCCAATGTGCTGACCCACCTTTTGGGGCAAAGCATCGAGGAGGTGGCAGGCAAGATCCGCATCTACCACGACGCCCTGCGTAAGGCGGGCCATGACCCCGCGGATTTCAGGGTCACGCTGATGCTGCACAGCTATCTGGCGGAGACCCGCGAGGAGGCCCGTAAGGTGGCGCGGGAGCCGATGAAGGACTATCTGCGCTCTGCCGCCGGGCTGATCAAGCAATACGCCTGGGCCTTTCCGGCCTTCAAGAAACCCGAGGGCGTCAACAACCCCTTCGAGATGGACCTGGGGATGCTGTCCGAGGAAGAGCTGGAGGCGATCCTCGACTTCGCGTTCGAGCGGTATTTCGAAGAGTCCGGCCTGTTCGGCACCATCCAGGACGCCTGCCAGCGGGTCGAGCAGCTGAAGCGCATCGGCGTGGATGAGGTCGCCTGCCTGATCGACTACGGCATCGCGCCTGATGTGGTTCTGGAAGGGCTGAAACCGCTGGCCGAGGTGCTGCGCCTGTCGAACGCGCCGCAGGAGCTGGCGGCGGATGACTTCTCGCTGGCGGCGCAGATCGTGCGGCATGGGGTCAGCCATATGCAATGCACCCCGTCGATGGCGCGGATGATAGCCGCGGACGCGGACGCCAGCGCCTGCCTGGGCCAGCTGCAGCATCTGCTGGTCGGCGGCGAGGCGCTGCCCGGCGATCTGGTGCAGGCCTTGAAGGACGCGACCCGGGCAGAGATCCGCAACATGTACGGCCCGACCGAGACCACGATCTGGTCCACCGTCGAGAAAATCTCCGCTGTCCCCGCAGGGACAGCCGGGATTGGCACGCCGGTTGCCAACACGCAGGTCTATGTGCTGGACGAAAATCAAGCGCCTGTCCCCGCGGGAACGCCGGGGGAGTTGTATATCGGCGGCGCGGGTGTCACGGCGGGCTACTGGCAGCGGCAGGAGCTGACCGCTGAACGGTTCGTTAACACACCGTTCGCTGCGGGCCGCCTGTACCGCACCGGCGATCTGGTGCGCTGGACGGCAAAAGGCAGCCTGATGTTCCTGGGCCGCACCGATCACCAGGTGAAGATCCGCGGCCAGCGGATTGAGCTGGGGGAGATCGAGGCAGCGCTGGCAGCACAGCCTGGCGTGACAGGTGCCGTGGTGGTGCCGCGCGGAGAGGCCGGAGCGGAACAGCTCGCCGGCTATGTCACAACCTCTGCGCCGGTGTCCGGGGAGGCGCTGAAACAGGCGCTGGCGGCCCGGCTGGCGGAGGTCATGGTGCCCGCGCATATCGTCACGCTCGAGGCTTTCCCGCTGACGCCAAACAAGAAAATCGACCGCAAGGCGCTGCCGGACCCGCAGCCTGCGCGGGTTGAGGCCGCCCCGGCGGTGCCGCTGGATGCCGGTGCGCAGGCCAGGATCGCTACCGTCTGGAGCCGGATCCTGGGCGTCAGCGGCATTGGGGCGCAGGACAATTTCTTTGCCCTGGGCGGCCATTCCCTGCTGGCGGTGCAGGCGCACCGGGAGCTGCGCACGGAACTGGGCACGGCGGCGCTGTCGATCACCGACATCTTCCGCTATCCGACGCTGGCGGGGCTGGCGGCGCATATCGAAGGGCTTGCAGGCACCCCGGCAAATACGGAAAAACAGCCTGAGGCAGACGCAGGGCCGGACCGCGCCGACACCATGTCGAAGCGGCGGGCCATGCGGGCAAACCGCAGGGCAAGGGCCGGATGACAGAGACCAACAGCAAACTGGCAGAGCGGCTGGCCCTGGTCCGGCCGCTTTTTGCCGCCGATGTGGCGCTGGCCGGGGCGGACCCCTTGGGCACGCCGCCGCCGCCGCTGGCTGATGAGGCCGCAGGGCTGTCGCCCAACGCGGTGGAAAAGCGGCGCAACGAGTTTGCCGCCGGGCGGTCCGCCGTGCATCAGGCGATGCGGCAGCTGCAGATCCCCCCTGCCCCGGTGCAGGTCGGCAGCGACCGGGCGCCGGTCTGGCCTGCGGGGGTGGTCGGCTCGATCACCCACACCAAGAGCTGCGCCATGGCGGTGCTGGCCCGCGCAGGCGACGTGCAGGCCTTGGGCATCGACGTGGAGGAAGACACGCCGCTGAAGGACGACCTGCTGCCCGCGATCTGCTCGGCGCGGGAACAGGCCTGGCTAAGGGGCCAGGACAATCCCGGGCAGATGGCCAAGGTGATCTTTTCCGCCAAGGAAGCGGCCTATAAATGCCAGTACACGCTGAGCCGGGCGTTTTACGGCTTTGACGGGATGGAGCTGGAATTCGATCTGGCGGCGGCGGCTTATCAGGCGTTTTTCACTGCCGACCGGCCGCCGTTTGCCCGCGGCGAGTCCGTCGGCGGGCGGTTTGCGATCGGGGCCGGGCTGATCATGACCACGGCGGAAATCCGGGGGCGCCGATGATGGGGCGGCGCGGGTTCCTGGCGCTGGCGGCGGCGGCTGCCACGCTGGGGCTGATGGTGTTTGCAACCCGCAGCCGCAGCGTGCCGGTGCCGCCGCCGCTGACCCCGCCGGAGGGGCCGCTCAGGGTGTTTCACCTGGGCCATTCGCTGGTCGGGCCGGACATGCCGCATATGCTGGCGCAGCTGGCGCCCAAGGGGCATGAGTATAACAGCCAGCTGGGGTCGGGCACGCCGCTGCGGGCGCATTGGGAGCCGGAGGAAAACATCCTCGATTTCGAAACCGCCAACCGCGCGCCTGCCTACCGCGATGCGAAGGAGGCCGTCGGGTCGGGCGACTACGGCGCCGTGGTTCTGACCGAGATGGTCGAGCTGCGCGATGCGGTCAAGTATTTCGACGCGGCCAAGTATCTGGGAAAATGGGGGGATCTGGCGCGGCAGGGCTCAGCGCAGACCCGGCTTTACCTTTATGAGACCTGGCACCGGCTGGATGACCCCGAGGGCTGGCTGGAGCGGATCGGCAGTGATCTGGAAACGCTGTGGACCGGCAAGCTTCTGGCGCCGGACAGCCGCCGCAATCCGGGCCACCCGGTGTATCTGATCCCCGGCGGGCAGGTGCTGGCGGCAGTGGCGCGGGCTGCGGAGGCCGGGGAGGTGCCCGGACTGGCTTCACGTGAATCGCTGTTTGCGCGCACGCCTGACGGCGGACTGGACCCGATCCATATCAATGATCTGGGGGCCTATGTGATTGCCTTGACCCATTACGCGGTGCTGTACCAGCGCTCTCCCGCAGGGCTGCCTCATGCGCTGGCCCGGGCAGACGGCAGCGCGGCGCAAGCGTTCAGCCCCGACGCGGCGGCGAAAGTGCAGGCAATCGTGTGGGAGACCGTGCGCGCCCTGCCCCGCACCGGTCTGGCGGCGGCAGAGGGCCCGGCATGAACCTGGAGGCGCTGATCACCTCGGTTGTGATGATCGGCCATTCGCTGTTCGGGCCGGACAATCCGCAGATGCTGGACCAGTTGCTGGACACCCGCGCCGAGGCCACGGTGGAGGCGCAGATCATCAACGGTGCGCCGCTCAGCTATAACTGGCAGCACAGCGGCAGTGCCGAGGGTGTTGATTCACGTGAAAGACTGCGCGCTCCTGCCGGTGCGGTGATCGTGACGGAAGCGATTCCGCTGGCCAATCACCTGAAATGGAGCGGCACGGAACAGGCGGTGACGCAGTTCTATGAGCTGGCCCGCGCCGCCAACCCGGAGGTGCAGTTCTATTTGCAGGAAACCTGGCACAGCCTGAACAGCGGCACCGGCACAGCGGTGCCGTTTGATGACGGTGCGGATGTGCCGTGGCGGCAGCGGCTGGAACAGGACCTGCCGCACTGGCAGGCGGTGGTGGAGGAGGTCAATGCCGCAACCGGCGGCGATGTGAAACTGCTGCCCGCAGGCCAGGCGATGGCGCGGCTGGACGATGCCATTCAGGCGGGCACGATGCCCGGGCTTGCCAGTATCCGTGATGTCTTTGCCGATGACATCCACCCCAACGCCACCGGCTTTTACTTCCTGGCGCTGCTGCAATACGCGGTGCTGACCGGGGAAAACCCCTCGGGCCTGCCGCACCGGCTGACGGACCGCTGGGGCAAGCCCTATCCCGCGCCGGCGCCAGAGCTGGCGGCGCGGCTGCAGGACATTGCCTGGGCCGCAGCGCAAGGCGGCAGCCTGCGCACCGCAGCCCTGCCTGCGGAGCCGGCGGCGCTGCCGCAGGATCCGGTGCTCCCCGTGCTGAACGCATCGCCGGCGGCAGCAGAGCCGCTACTGGCGGGGCCGCCCGTGCGCCAGCCCGTCGCCATCAATCTGGCGGGCATTGCCGACTGGAGCACCCAGGCCCCGTTCCTGGACCACTTCAAAACCGCGCGGCCCTGGATCGGCCACCTGCCCGGCCAGTGGGGCGGCGCGGATCACGGCGATCTGCAGGCGGCGGGCTATCTCGATCCGGATGGCTGGCCCACCGCGATCCCGCCGGAACTGGGCTCCATCGGCACGGTGATCCTGACCGACCTGCCGCAGGAGGCGGTGTCCCTGAAGGGCCGCTATGTTCTGCGGTTCGAGGGCGAGGGCATCGTCGAGGTCGCGGGCCGCGCGGAAAACGTCCGCTATGGCAAGGGCGAGGTGCGGTTCGGCTACACCCCCGGCCCCGGCCCGGTGGAAATCCGCATCCAGCGCATGGGCCGGGATGGCGGATATGTGCGCAATATCACCGTGGTGAAGGAAGAGCATCTGGAGGCGTTTGACAGCGGCACCCTGTTCAACCCGCTGTGGCTGGAGCGGCTGGACGGCTTTGCCGCGCTGCGGTTCATGGACTGGATGGCCACCAATGACTCGGCCCAGACCGGCTGGGAGGACCGCCCGCTGCCGCAGGACTACACCTGGGCGCTGAAGGGGGTTCCGGCCGAGGTGATGCTGGCGCTGGCCAATACGCTGGGGGCCGATGCCTGGTTCACCATGCCGCATATGGCGGATGACACTTACGTCCGCCAGTTTGCCCGGCTGGTTGAGCAAGGGCTGGACGAAGGTCTGCGCGCCTATGCGGAATATTCCAACGAGGTGTGGAACTGGCAGTTTCAGCAGGCGGCCTGGGCCGATGCGCAGGCCCAGGCGCGCTGGGGCGGCGAAGGCTTGTGGATGCAGCTTTATGGCGGCCGCGCGGCGGAAGTGGCGCAGATCTGGACGGAGGTCTTCGGAGCGGACAGCAAGCGGCTGGTGCGGGTGATCTCCTCGCAGACCGGCTGGCTGGGGCTGGAGGAGCAGGTGCTGGCGGCACCGCTGTGGAAGGCGGAACGGGCGGACCGGCTGGCGCCCGCGGCCTATTTCGACGCCTATGCGGTAACCGGGTACTTCGGCGGCATCCTGGGACTGGAAGAGCGCGCCGGGCAGGTCCGGGCCTGGATTGCCGCCAGCCGGGACCAGGCCCGGGCGGCGGCTGCGGAGCGGGGGCTGGCGGGGGCCACAGCGGCGGAGTTTATCGAGCAGCACCAGTATGATGCGGCCTCAGCCCAGGCCGGTGCGGAGCTGCGCGACGGGCTGATCTCGGGCGACAGCGCCGACACGCTGGCGGATTTGCTGGGCCGGGTGCTGCCCTATCATGCAGGCGTCGCGCAAAAGCACGGGCTGGACTTGATCATGTATGAGGGCGGCAGCCATGTGGTCGGGATCGGCCCGATGGTGGAGGACGGCGCGCTGACCGGCTTTTTCACTCATTTCAACTACACGCCCGAAATGGGGGCGCTCTACCGCGAGCTGCTGGCGGGCTGGCGCGCGCTTGGGGGGGCGCTGTTCACCGCTTACGCCGATGCGGGCGCGCCCGGAAAATGGGGCAGCTGGGGCGCCTTGCGCACCTTGAGCGATACCAACCCGCGCTGGGATGCGCTGGAGGCGGCGAAGTGAGCCCCCGGGTGTCGGTGCTGATCCCGGCCCACAATGAGGCGGGCTATATCGGGGCCTGCCTGGAGGGCGTGTTTGCCTCCGCGCCGCTGCCGCAGGGCATGACGGGCGAAGTGCTGGTTTTGGCCAATGGCTGCACTGACGAAACCGCGGCGCTGGCCCGGGCATTTGAGCCGCCGCCCGGCTGGACGCTTGAAGTGCTGGAACTGCCGGAGGGCGGGAAATTGCGGGCGCTGACGGCGGGCGATGGCGCGGCGCGCGGGGATATCCTGATTTATCTGGATGCCGACGTGGCGGTCTCGCCCGCACTGATTGCGCAGCTGGCTGAGGCCCTGGCGAATGGCGCGCCCCGGTATGCCAGCGGCCGCCCGCAGGTGGCCCCTGCCCGCAGCGCGGTAACCCGGGCCTATGCGCGGCTGTGGACACGGCTGCCGTTCTTCACCCGCGGGGTGCCCGGGTTCGGCGTCTTTGCCATGAGCCGCGCCGGACGGGAGCGCTGGGGGGATTGGCCGGATATCATCGCCGATGACACCTTTGCCCGGCTGAACTTTGCCCCGGCGGAGCGGGTGCAGGTGGCGGCAGGCTACAGCTGGCCGATGGTGGAGGGGTTCCGCAATCTGGTGCGGGTGCGGCGGCGTCAGAACGCCGGAGTGGCGGAAGTGGCCGCCCGGTATCCGCAGCTGCTGCCCAATGACGACAAGCCGCCCGCTGGCGGTGGTGCGGTTCTGAAGCTGCTGGCGGCGGATCCGGCCGGATTTCTGGTCTACGGCTTGGTGGCCCTGGCGGTCAAATCCCCGCTTTACGCCTCGCAATCCCGCTGGACCCGCGGCCGCTGAGTGCGGTTGCCAAGCCAATGCCCTCCCGCGCCCGCAGGATGCCCTGGCTGCGCCAGCGCACCCTTGGCGGCCTTGGGCCAGGCTCAGCGCCAAGGGCGCTGAGCCTGGCCCAACGGGAGCGGCGTATCTCACAGATGCGGCGGCGACGGGCGGGAGGGCTCCGGCGGCTACCCTGAGATTGCTTTGCGGAAATGCGCGGCGAGTTTGGCCGCCTCGCCCGCGCTGTCGTGACGCTCCAGCACCCGGGCGCGCCCCGCCTGCCCCATGGCCGCCCGCCGCGCTGCCGGAGTGTGCGCCAGCGCCAGCACCGCCTCTGCCAGCGCGGCCTCATCCCCGGCCGGCACCAGCCAGCCGGTCTGTCCCGGCACCACAAGTTCCGGCGTGCCGGCAATATATGTCGCGGCCACCGGGCGGGCGGCAGCCATCGCCTCCATCACCACCATCGGCAGGCCTTCGGCGAAGGAGGGCATCACCAGCGCGTGGGCGCGGGCCAGCTCGGCCCGCACGCCGTCCTCCGCCAGCCATCCGGTCAGGGTGATGTTGCCGCCCAAGCCTTGCCTGGCAATCTCCGCTTCCAGATCCGCGCGCATCTCCCCGTCGCCGATCAGTGCAAGATGCAGGTCCGGGATCTCCTGCACCAGACGGGCCATGGCGCGGACCAGCACCATCTGGCCCTTCTGCTCGACAAAGCGCCCGATGGCGGCCAGCCGCAGCGGCCCCTGGGGCAGCGGCGCAGGATCGGCGAAGCGGTCCGGTTCGATGCCGCAATGCACCACTTTAAGGCTGTCCCACTTGCCGAACGCGGCCCAGCGGCTGAGCTGGCTTTTGCCGAAGCTGCTGACGGCTACAGTGAACCTGGCCCGGTTGATCTTTTCACCCAGCGACAGGGCGTGCGGCGCATCGAATTCCTCCGGCCCGTGCACCGTGAAACTGTAGCCGGGGCCGCCCAGCACATGCGCCAGCATCGCAACCGCGGCGGAGTTGGTGCCGAAATGCGCGTGCATGTGCTGCACGCCCTCAGCTGCGCAGCGCTGTTTCACTAACGCCGCCTCGGCCAAGTAGACCAGGTGGCGCAGGATGCCCTTGTCCGAGGCCCGCGCCAGTTTCAGCGCCAGCTTCAGCGCCTGCCCGAACCGGGCCGGCGCCGCCGTTTCCCGTGCCAAGGCTGCCAGCAGACGCCCGGCCCCGGCCTTCAGAACATACTGCGTGCGGGCCGCCTCGGCCTGATCGCCCGGATCGGCCAGGGCCGCGCCGGAGGGGCGCATCGCCAGGCGCAGGATGTCCACGCCCTGGCGTTCCAGCGCCTGCAGCTCGCGGCGGATGAAGCTGTGCGACGGCTGCGGATAGGTGTTCAGGACATAGGCGATCTTCAACGCTGAATAATCCGTGCAAAAAGGTTTGTCCGCCGCAGGTTAGCGGCGGTTTCGCGTCTTGCCCAGCACCGCCGTCCGCTTGTCGCGCAGGCGTGGAGAATGCGGCAAAGGTTGCGGGATTGTCCTGCGGTTCCGGGCTGCTGGAGCTGTCTGCGCCACCGCAGGCGTCCCCGCGATTGACGCCCCTGCCCCGCCTCCCTAGCCTGCGGTACCGGACGTTGGGGGATCTATTAGAACATGCAGCGGGTTGCATCGCATTTTGCAGGCCAGGGGATGGCGGCGCGGGTGCTGCGCTCGGCCTCCTGGCTGATGATCGGCTATGGCGGCAGCCAGGCCCTGCGGCTGGCCTCGAACCTGATTCTGACCCGCATCCTGTTCCCCGAGGCCTTCGGCCTGATGGCGCTGGTCACCGTGGTGACGGTGGGTCTGTCGCTGTTTTCCGACGTTGGCATCGGGCCGTCGATTGCCCAGAACAAACGGGGGGATGATCCGGCGTTTCTGGATACTGCCTGGACCATTCAGGTGATCCGCGGCTTTGGCCTGTGGGCGCTGACGGCATTGCTGGCCTGGCCCGCGGCGGCGTTTTACGGCGCGCCGGAGCTGCTGGTTTACCTGCCTGTTGCAGGCGCCGGGCTGGCGATTGCCGGCTTTAACCCGACACGGATCGAAACCGCGCACCGGCATCTGCTGTCTGGGCGGGTCACGGTGCTGGACCTGGGCGGCCAGGTGATCGGGCTGGCGGCGATGATTGCGCTGGCGCTGGCAACGCAGTCGGTGATTGCGCTGGTGCTGGGCGGGGTGATCCAGGCTGCGGCCAAGCTGGCTTTGTGCCATTTCGGCCTGCCGGGCACCGCCAACCGGTTCCGCTGGGAGAAGGCCGCCGCGCAAGAGCTGATCCATTTCGGCAAGTGGATTTTCCTGTCCACCGCCTTCTGGTTCCTGACCTCGCAGGGGGACAGGGCGATCCTGGGGAAGTTCGTGCCGCTGGAAGTGCTGGGGATCTATAACATCGGCTATTTCCTGGCGAGCTTTCCGATGCTGCTGGGCCATGCGGTGAACCAGCGGCTGATGATCCCGGTTTACCGCGACAAACCCGCGCGGGAAGCACCGGAGAACCTGCGGCGGCAGCGGCAGCTTCGCGGCGGTCTGACGGCGGCGATCCTGGCGATGCTGCTGGCGATGGCTTGGGCCGGGCCGTGGCTGGTGCAGCTGCTTTATGATGACCGCTACGTGCTGGCCGGGCCGATGATCGTGCTGATTGCGCTGGCGCTGGCGCCGGCGGTGATCACCATGACCTATGACCAGGCGGCGCTGGCGGCAGGCGACAGCCGCGGGTTCTTTGTGTTTTCCGCGGTGCGGGCCTGCCTGCAGACGGCGCTGTTCCTGGGCGGCGTGGCTTGGTTCGGGCTGGCGGGCGGCATCGCGGCGCTGGGGCTGGCGATGCTGGCGGCCTATCCGGTGCTGGTGCGGCTGGCGCGGCGTCACCATGTCTGGGATCCGCTGCATGATGCGGGCTATGCGCTGCTGACGGTGGCGGCAGGCGGAGCCGCGCTGAGCTGGCACTGGCCCGAAGTCGCCGCAATGGCAGCTGCTCTTGGCACCCCTTAGGCACCGCCATAGGCGCCTGCATCGCAAACGCGCTCTGAGGGCAGTGCCCTGCCGCGAGCTGCCGGGAAAAGGTGCCTGATGCCTAGCTTCTGCGCCTGATCAGGTCCAACAGCCCGCGGCGCGGCGGGCGGGTGTTCATCACCGGGATGGAAACCACGGGCACCAGGCCGGTTTCCCGCTCCATCTGCGCGGCGGTGCGCAGCACCGGCTGGCGCAGCTCCTGCAGGAAGGCGGCCAGAAAGGCGGCCAGCAGGCTGGCCGCGGCCCCCATCAGCGCCTTGGTCTTGCGGGCACCGGTCACCGGGTAATCCGGCAAGGGCGCCGGTTCGATCACTGTCAGACGCTCTGCCTGGCGGCCGGTTTCCAGGCGGAAGCCTACTTCTGCCTCGTTGCGGCGGGCGGTCATCTGCGCAAGCTCTGCCTGCAATTGCTCCAACCGCCGGTCGTAGGCGCCCAGCCGGCGCTCCACCTCCGGGGTGGTTTGCAAGGACGCCTCAAGCCCGGCCCTGCGCCGGGTCAGCAGCTGCTCCTGCGCGTCCAGCGTGGCCAGTTTCTGCTCCGCTTCCTCCTGCATCCGGCGGGCGGTGGCGGGGCGTTCGGTGGCCAGCGCCTGGTCCGCGGCGCGGCGGATTTCGATCCGTTCGCGGGCGATTTCCAGAAGGCCCTCGTTCAGAGCTGCGATCTCTGCCCGGCGGAATTCGATGGTGCCCGGCAGGGTTACGTCATTTTCGTTGCGGTAGGCCGCGATTTCATCTTCCAGCGCGGCGACCTGATCGGCCAGCGCGGCTTCCTTGCCGGCAAAGAAGCTAAGGGTTTCGCGGGCCTGATCAATGCGGGTGGCGACGCTCAGCTCAATCGTGCGGCGGCCGAATTCGCTGGCGACCTGCTGCGCCTGTTCGGCGGTGGGCATCCGGGCGGTGATGGTCAGCACCGAAATGGTGCCATCGTCGGCAAAGCCTTCGCGGGCGGCAGCCACGCCGGTGATCCGCACCGAATCGCGCAGCAGCGCCACTTTCTGAAGCTGGGTCAGCGCCTCCATATCCGCATAAAGGCCGAATTTTTCGATGACTTCCAGCACCGCGCCGCGGGCCATCAGGCGCTGCTCGATCAGCTGTATGCGGCGGGCGGAAGAGCCCTCGACGGTGGATTTGGCCAGTTCGCCCGCAATCTGCGGCTGGGTGACCTGCAGCACCTCGGCGGTCTCATACTGATGCTGCTGGCTGGCGGCGAACCAAAGCGAGCCGAGGCAGCCCAGGATAAAGACGCAGACAATGGTGAACAGCCTGCGCCGCACCATGTCCAAAAAATCGCCCAGCGAGTAAATCGGCCCCATCTGTCTGCTCTCTTGCCCCTGCCCGTTGCCCGTGCCCGTTGCATGTGCCGGCTGCCCCTGCCCGCTGCCTGTGCCGGATCGGCCCGGCAGTGGCCCGCGCCCGGAGTCTGACCACAGCAACCGGGCAAAACTATGACGCCGGGATGGTCAATTCAGCGGGCTGTCCGTGTCGCGGGCCCGGTTCAGCACCACGCCCAGAAGCTCTGTATGGCCGGCCAGCATTTTCTCGCAGGCGGCCAGCTGCGCGGCGGTGGTGCGGGTGCCGTCGGAGATCAGCAGCACCGCGTCCACCTGCGGCAGGAAGGCCGCGGTGTCGTCATGCTCCAGCACCGGCGGCAGGTCGAACAGCGCGGTATCGGCGCCCGAGCGCAGCATCATGGCGTCCAGCGCCTCGGCGCAGCTGCCGCTGTGCAGCAGTTCTGCCGCATCCTGATCCGCGCTCCGGTTGAGGCCAACTGCCAGCGACGGCAGCGGGCGCACGAACTGGTCTTCGATCCGGGTGCTGCCGGACAGGAAGGCGGACAGATCGCCCTGCGTCTCTATCCCCAGCGCCCGGGCCATGCCGGGGCGGCGGAAGTTCAGGTCCATCAGGATGGTGCGGCTGCCCGGCACCCGGGCCAGGCTGAGCGCCAGATTGACCGCCGAGAAGGTGGTGCCGCAGCCCGCCGCGGGCGCGGTTACCGCCACCCTGTTCCAGCCGCGCGCCTTCAGGCTGTGCAGCAGCCGGGTGCGCAGCAGGTCAAAGGATTTGGCCGCAGGCGAGGTGCGGAACCGGCTGACCAGCGGCAGCCGCGCGGCCTGCTCAACGCCGGTGTCAAACGGCACCTGGCGGATCCGGTCCCAGGGTTCCGGCAGGCGGGCCGGCAGCTGCACCTGCGGCGGTGCGGCGGGCGCTGTCCTCTGCTGTGGCTCTGCCGCGCCGGTGCCGCCATCGGCAGACGGCGCCGCCGGCGCGCGGCGGCGGCGGAACCGCTTGAAGCTTTGCTCGCTCATGCCGTCCTCATCGTCTTCCAGTCCCGTAAGCGGGCTGCGGGCCGGGATGGCGCCGCACGCCCCTGATATTGCAAAATGCTTCACAACCCTGCCCTCCGCAATGGCTGGCTGATCTGCTGCCAGGCCCGGACGGCGGGCCTGCATAGGATCAGACAGAGGTTAATATCCCGTCCCCTTCATCACCACGCCGACGGTGCGCCAGAGCAGCCCAAGGTCCCGGCCCAGCGACAGCCCGTCGCGGTACTCGAAATCGGCCTGCACGCGGCTGGCAAAGCTGCCTTCGTTGCGCACAGAGACCTGCCAGATGCCGGTGATCCCCGGACGCAGCGCGAAATAGGCGGCAGCATCGCCGTAAAGCGGCAGCTGTTCCGGCATCATCGGGCGCGGGCCGACCAGGCTCATCTCGCCTTTGAAGACGTTCCACAGCTGCGGCAGCTCATCCAGAGAGGTCATGCGCAGCAGCCGCCCGACCGGGGTGATGCGCGGATCGTTCTTGAGCTTCTGGGTGTCCTGCCATTCCCGGCGCAAGGCGGGGTCGCTGTCCAGATAGTGCTGCAGCAAGGCGTCGGCGTCGCGCACCATGGTGCGCAGCTTCAGGATGCGGAACACCTTGCCGCCGCGGCCCAGACGCGGCTGAGTGTAAAACGGCCGCCCGCCCTCCAGCCACAGCGCCGCGGCACAGAGTAAGATAACCGGCAGCGTCAGCGGCAGGATGAGGATAACCAGCAGCAGGTCCAGAACCCGCTTGCCCGCTATCCGGTAGCCGCTGCCGCCAGCCCGGCGGCCGGGCCGGGCAATAGGCCGCCCCGCCGCCGCAAAGCCGGTCAGGCCTGCATTCATGTTGATAGGCTGCAAGCGCAGATGCTGCAGAGGCCGGTGAGGCAGAGTGGCGCCCCCGGTATCCTGTTCAAACTGCGCAAAAGACAGCCCCGCCCCTCCGGGAACCAAGTCTTTCATCGAAAACCCCCGCTACCCAGCCTGAAACCGGCTGGACCGCCCTCATTGACGAGGCGGCCGTGTCTAAACTCAAACCGGCCTCCCGCGCGCCATCGGCCGCAGAACACCACTACTGATTTTCAGGTTCCAAAACGGGGCGCGCCCCCACGCGCCCGCGCCGTTCTTGTTGGTCGCCTAATCCCCTGGCGACACTGCATTTCTGCAGTCACCCCCAATTAAACCAAATTTTAGGAAATTCGCGCAAATTGTGGCAAGGCACCGGAAAAGCCCGGAAAAAGCCTCAATACGGCCGCGTGAGCGGAAACAATTTCCGCTCAATCTACGGAATTGTTCCAGAACTGCGGAAATCAGGTGCAGAATCGCTTCTCGCGCACCCCGGTCTGAGCCGGTCAGCCGCCGCGGAACTGTCCCGGGCTTTGCCCTGTCCAGCGCCGGAAAGCCTCGCTGAAACTGTTCAGCCCGGAATAGCCCAGCAGAAAGGCAATTTCGGAGAGCGGCAGTCTGCTCTCCCGGAGATAGCGGATCGCCAGAGCCTTGCGCAATTCCTCAAGAACGGTGAAGTAGCTGGTGCCTGCCCGGGCCAGCTTGCGCGACAGGGTGCGCGGGCTCATGCCCAGATCGGCCGCCACATTCGCCAGCGATGCGGTGCCGCCGGACAGCCGGGCAGACACCGCTTCTTCGACCTGCGCCGTCAGGTCGGTGCTTTTGCGCCCCAGCCCGCGGCCGTGCAGCAGCTGGTCGCCAAAGGTGCGCAGCACCCGCAGCAGCAGGCGGTCGCCGCTGGCCAGCGGCAAATCCAGATCCTCGGGTTTGAACACAATGCGGCTGGCCGGAGCCGCGAACCGCATCGGGCAGCCGAAAAAGGCCGCGATCTCTTCGGCGCCGCGGCGGCGCTGGTGGACAAAGGCCGCCTCCTGCGGCTCGATCCGCGTACCGGCCGCCTCGCGCAGGGCGGAAAAGAACAGCGCCGCAAGGAATTCGGTATACTGATCCGCCTGCTGGCCGGAGGCCGCCGTGCAGGACCAGGCGAACTCTCCGTGCGAGGCGAGACGGGATGTGTCCACGTCCCAGGCGTCGCTCATCACCCCGGCATAGCGCGCGATGTTGCGCAGGAAGCAGCCCGCGGTCGGCGAGGTGCGGGCGATATAGCCCAGCAGGCCGGCCAGCCGCAGGTCGCTGGCGCAGCCGAGGCGGAAGCCGAACAGCGGATCGCCGGTCAGCTCCGCAGCGCGGCTGAAGAAGCCGGCGATGGCAGCAAAGGGGGCGGCAGGCTCTTCCTGGTTCAGCAGGGCCTGGCCGAAACCGGTGCCGGCAAACACGGCGGCGGGCGTGAACCCCTGGGTCAGCAGGTGACGCGCGGCGAGCTGGGCAAATATGGCATTGTGCGGTACCGGTGCGGCGGGCATGTTTGCGGTCTCTCCTTTTGCTGTCACGGCCGGTTTCAGTGTTTACGGTGCAAACCGTGTTCCGGATTGGCAGGGTCAGTTACGCGCGGCCGTTCGGTGCGGCGCCGGCCAGGAGGACAGGCAGTGCCCGGACCCGGCGCTCTCACCGTACTGGATATTGCGCGCCGGGCGCAGCGCTGCGCGGCCTGTCTTTCGCAGAAATGGCGTGCGTTTTAGCCTATGACGCGCATACCAGCGGGTAGACACCTCTCCTTACGGGTATTTGCGGCTGTACGGCTGCGCGCCGCGCCCTTGCCGGGACCGGGAATCACCGCCATAACCGCAGGCAAAGCCATGGCAGAGGAATGAGGACATCATGCACCCTCCCCAAAGCGCGGCCGGCTTTCTGGCTGCCAATCTGGACGGGCTGACGCTCACCGCCTGGACCGTGATCCCCGGCGCGCCGGCCGCTGCTCCGGCGCAGGTGCTGCAGCTGCCGGACAGCGGCGCTGCCGCGCTGGCCGCGGCGCTGCGCCAGGCCCTGGGCGGCGCGATCTGCCCGGTGGTTCTGGGCGGCAGCTCCCTTTTGCCGCCGCATCCGGTCCCGGCAGTGCCCGCCGGTCTGCCGCTGGGCGAAACCCGGCTGGACGGGCTGGAAATCCACGCCCTGCCCGGTCTCCGACAGGCGGCGCCCTGCGGCGTGATGCAGGGTGCCCTGGCCCGGCTCAGCGGTTTCCTGCAGCTGAACCCGGACTGGGACGGGGTGGTGTGCCTGCCCGGAGCGGTGACCCACTGGGTGCAGGTCAGCGCCCGCGAGGCAGTCAGCTTCCAAAGCGCCCTGACCGGCCAGATGGCGCAGGCAGCGGCGCAGGCGATGGGACTGAAGGCGGCGGTCAGCTGGGACAAGGCGGCGCTGGCGGAGGCGGCAGCAGACGGGATTGCGAGGCCGGAACAGCTGGCGGCCCGGCTGGCGTCGGTCCAGGCTTCGTCGGCTCTGGATGAGATGCCCGCGGCCGATGCGCGCGCCCGGATCTGGGGGCTGCTGCTTGGCGCCGAACTGGCGGCAGCGCGGCCTTACTGGCTGGGCCAGAACCTGGCGCTGATCGCAGAGCCGCCGCTGCAGGCGCTCTACGGGGCGGCACTGGAGGCGCAGGCGCTGCCGGTCAGCCTCGCCGATCCCGGCCGCATGGCGCTGGAGGGGCTGAGCCGCGCCTGGAACCGCCGCTGAGCGGCGGCGGCTGTTTCCTGGCCGGGACTGAGGCTTTCGAGGGCGCCCCGCCTGGCGCCCGGCACAGGCCCGCGCCTGGAAAAGCGAAGCGCTCCCGCGCCCGCAGGTGCCCCGGCTACGCCCAACGGGCACAGGCCGTCCGCCAGGTCGGCCGAAGCCGGGCGGGAGCGCTTCGCTGTCCTTGCCCGCCAGCCAGGCTGCATTTCACGTGAACCGGGACTTTGCCAGCCAGGGAACAAGGCGGAACAGGCCCGTAGAAAAGACCTGTGCATAACGCCTGTGCCTAAAGCCTGTGCATCAGGTCTTTGCGATGAAGCGGCTGCCCTTGCCGGGGGGCGTTTCCGGCGGGCCGGCAAAGCACTGGGCGATGCGCATCCAGTCCTGCGCTGCGGCGCCTTCCGCCTGCAGGCCGGTGTCGCCGGCATTGCGGACCTGCGTAACCACTTGCGCAAATTCCACAGCGCTGCCCTTGACGAAATTGCCGGCCTGCGGCGTGTTCCACTCCCAGACCGCGCCCGACGGTCCCGTCAATTGCACAAACGGCGCTGGCTCCGGCACCTCCAGCCCGCGGTTCGCGAAGCTCCAGCCATAGGTGGCCACCCCGAGATGCGCGATATTGCGGATGCGGTCGTGGTCCTGCCGCTGCAGCCCCAGCAGGTCGAACACCTCTTGGCCATGCGCCCAGGTTTCCATCTGCCGGGCGGTTATGGCGCTCAGCGCGCTCATGTCCGGGCCGATCCACTTGAGCCGCCTTTTGGGATCCGCCGCAGCATAGGCATCGGCGCAGCGCTCCGCCCCGTCCCGCCAGCCCTGAAACAGTGCGCGGCCCGACAGGCCGCCGAGCCAGGGGAACTGGCATTCGAGGATCGTCTTTCCCGCCTGCATGTCCTGCAGCACCGGCGCAATGAAGGCGGCGAACTCATCTTCCCCCTGCAGCGATGCTTCAGCCGCGGCGTTGAACAGGTGCAGGTGCCCCAGAACATGGCCGATGGTCCAGTCCTTGAACTGGGTCGCTCTATGAAAGGCCGCCTCTGGCAGATCTTCCAGAATGGCCGCCAAGGCACGGCTTTCGGCGCGGAAATCTTCGGCCTGCTGCATGTCTTCTCCCCCTGTGTGACCGGCAACAGGATAGCCGCCCCGATCGCATCGCTGGAAGCCCGGACGGCACGTCACAGGAAGGAGAAACCGTCAGCCCGCGGACATTGCCTTAAATGCGCGCTCCGCCGCCTCGAAGTTGCGGCTAAGGGGGGCGGTGTGCCGGGATTGCGCGGCGTAATAGGCGCCGGTGCGGCACAGCTGCGCGGCAAACGCGGGATGCACCCCGGCATCGTCATATTTGCGCACCCGCTCCTGGCTGAGCCAGCCGCGGCTCTTGACCTCTTTCTGGATCAGCTCCAGCCGCTGAATGCAGTGCAGGGCGGTGTAGGCCGACAGATACTCCAAGTATTCGCCTATCTCATGGCCGCAGCCGGGGTCGAAGGTTTCGATCATCACGTCGGCCATCTTGTCCGGCGCCACGGGCCAGGTCTCATCGCCGATGAGCCAGGCAAAATCCTCCGCGCCGTGGCGCAGGCCGGCATATTCAAAATCGAACCAGCGGACATACCCGTCCTCGCCGATCGCCGCATTGCCGGCGCGGCAGTCCCATTTCAGGAACTGCACCCCCGGCCGTTCCATGTATCCAGCGACCGCCGGGTAGTCGAACGCATCGGGGATGGCCATGGAACAGGCTTCCAGCGCCGCCACTGAGCCGACGAAGTTGCGGATCCAGCTGCGGTTGGCGCCCAGATGCGGCAGCACCGTATGCAGCGCGGTCTTGCGCGCCGCCGCCTGGATGCGGAAAACCGCGGCGCAGGCCTCAGCCGCCAGGTCGAGCTGGTCGGCTTCCTCGTGTTCAACGATCTCTTCACTCAGCCGTGTTTCGCCGGTGTCGGACTGGAACAGCACGTCCTTATGCACCCCCAGCACCCGCGGAATGTCATCGCAATGCGGTGCCAGCTGCTCCAGAACATAAGCCTCCAGATGGGTGCGGCGGAAGTTGGCGCGCAGGGTGGCAATTGCCGTGCGGTCCTTGAAATGCAGCCGCAGCGAGGAGCGCGACTTGCCGCCCGGGGCGGTGATTTCCACCGGTTCCTCGCCGAGCACCTCCCAGGCCGCCGCCGCGATATACGCGGTGCGGTCGTCGAATTTTCCATCAGCCATTGCCTGCACCTCTTCCCCGAACGCTGCCCTGCCCCGGCCAGCTCACCCCTCTCCGGTTAACGCCCTAAAGGGTAAAGGCGGCAATTTTCAGGACAGATTTGGGCAACGGCTGCGCACCGCGGGTTGAGTCGCGCTCTCCGGGCAAGGGCGGCGCAGGGCAATTGGCCGGAGACGCCGCACAATCAAAACCTGCGCCCGCGGATTGTTTCCGCAAAGCCCCCAGAAACGATGAAATTCGCCTAAAATGTGACGAAAACTTGGCCCTTCCAGCGCGTCTCCCTACTGTGATCAATTGCGCGGAAGCGGCCCAAGTGCCGGCCACTCCGCAATTTGGATACTAGGGTTTGCTTGGGGGGTAGAGATGGGCCGGGGGCATTCTTCATGGGGCTGGGGCGGCAAGCAGGCTTGCGGCGGCACCAGCTATTATAACGGCGGCGTGCAAGGCGGGCATTTCGGCCGCTGGTACGACAGCCACTTGTCAGACCGCTTTGGCTGGAAAGGCAAGGGCTACAAGGCTTGGCGTGACGACAGAGATGAAGAAGACGGTTCCGGCGGGACGAAAGGGTCTGGCAGCACCAAGGGATCTGGCGGCACGAAAGGGTCTGGCGGAACCAAGGGCTCCGGTGGCACCAAGGGCTGGGGCGGCACCAAGGGATCTGGCGGAACTAGGGGGTCTGGCGGCACCAAGGGCTTCGGCGGCAAGGGCCATCACGGCAAGAAGCACTGGTGGTACCGCGAGGAAGATGACTGGAACGGCTCTGGCGGAACCGGAGGGTCTGGTGGAACCGGTGGGTCTGGTGGAACCGGTGGGTCGGGTGGAACCGGAGACTCCGGCGGAACCGGCGGCTCGGGCGGAACGCACGGCTGCGGATCCGGCACCAAGGGCTCGGGCGGCACCGGAGGGTCCGGCAGCGGCGGGACCAAAGGCAGCGGAGGCACCCGGGGAACCGGCGGCTCCGGCGGGACCAAGGGGACCGGTGGTGACGGCAGCAATGGCGGTGGTGCCGCCGGCAAGACCTCAGTTTTCTTCGAGATCGGCGGCAACGGCGACCCGCGGGTCACCGTCGAGGTTCTGCAGACACCGGAAAACCAGCTGTTCATCAAGATTGAGCCCACCTCCTGGGACGGCGAGGTGGCCGACATCGACGGGCTGTTCTTCAACATGGCGGAGGATGCCAGCGTTGGCGGGCTGAACTTCTTCCCGGACGAAAACGCGCTGCCGGTCACCGGCCATGAGGCCAATGCCAATTCCGTCAATGCGCTGGATACCGGCACCGCCGTGCCGGGCAATTTCGATGCGATGGTGCAATTCGGCCAGGTGCCGGGCAGCACCATCGGCACGGTTACCAATGCCAGCTTTACCCTGTGGTCAGATGCCGGGCTGACGCTGGAGGATATCGACCTCAGCAGCATGTCGCTGGTGGTCACCAGCCCGGACGGCTCGCAAAAGGTGCTGGAAGGCGGTTATGACCCGGCGGCGGCAGCCAGCAGCGGCAGCGCCTATGCCAATGGCGGGGTCACCGGCGACGGCCTGAGCAACTGGTATGACGCCAATCTGGCGGGCCAGTTCCAGGACGGCGGCAGCGAGCCCGGCACCGAGGATTTCATGGCGCTGATGAACCAGCCGGTGGGCGGCACTGTGCCCGGTAGCGGCACCGGGGGCGGCACCGGCGATATGTACGAATTCGGCTGAGCCTGCCCCGTCAGGGCAAACAGCCGGGAGGGCGCCTGAAGGCGCCCTCTTGCCTGTCCCGGGCTGCTCAGGGCAGCGGACCGGTCTTGAACAGGCGGATTTTCAGGCCGCCGTGGGCCACCGGCGCGCCAAGCGGCAGGAACGGCAGGCTGGTGGCCTTGGCCAGTGCGGTTTCCGAGGTGACGATCCCCACGCGCCAGCCGGAGAACCGCTCCTTCAGCACCTGCCCCAAGGCGCCGTATAGGGCGAAGAGCAGCTTCTTGTTGCCGATCCGGGCGCCGTAGGGCGGGTTGACGATCACCAGGCCCGGCGGGCCGTCCGGGCGCTGCAGATCGCTGACCGCCGCCTGGGCGAAACGGGTGCAATCCGCCACACCTGCACGCTCCGCATTGGCGGCGGACATCTCCACGGCGCCTGCGTTGCGGTCGGAGCCGTGGAACAGCAGATCGGTTTCGCGTTCTCCGCCCTGCTGCTTCAGCTCTGCCCAGGCGTCCGCATCGAAGGTTGCCAGCTGTTCAAACGCAAAGCTGCGGCTGCGGCCGGGCAGCAGGCCCTTTGCGATCTCCGCCGCCTCGATCACGAAGGTGCCGGAGCCGCACATCGGGTCAACCACCGGCTCACTGCCGTCAAAGCCGCATTCGCGCAGGAACAGGGCGGCGAGGTTTTCGCGCATCGGCGCCTTGCCGACGGCGGATTTATGGCCGCGCTTGTGCAGCCCCTCGCCCGAAGTGTCGACGCTGAAGACGCACAGGTTGTCCTCAATGCGCAGCTTGACCGTCAGTTCCGCGTCCTTGCTGACCGGGGCGCCGAGGCTCTCGGCAATCGCCTTTTCGACCCGCTGCGCGGCGGCGCCGGCGTGGTAGATCTTGGACTTCTTGTTGGTGGCGACCTCCACCTTCACCGGCACGTCCGCGCGCAGCACATCGCCCCAGGGGAACTTGCGCGCGCGTTTATCAAGCTGGGCCAGATGGAAGGCGCGAAATTCGCCGATCCGCGCCAGAACCCGCGCGGCCCCGCGCACTGACAGGTTGGCGCGCCAGACCTCGCGCCAGTCTCCCTGCACCGTGACCCCGCCCGGAACCGCCTTGGGCGCGGCAAATCCCAGCTCCTTGGCCTCGGCCAGCAGCGCCTGTTCCAGACCCGGCGGCGCGGTCAGGAAAATCTCGAATGTGTTGTCTTGCGTCATGCCGCCTCTGTAGCGGGAATGCTCTGGCGCGGCGACTGCTTTTTCACCGCCGGCACGGCAAAAAATTTGCGTTGCGTCACTCCCGGAAATGCTGCGCCGCGGCATCCTCTGCACGTTGAAAGCGGCCGCCCCAAGGCGTATTTTTCACCAGCAAAATCAGCATCTTAAAGCTTACTAAAAAATTAGTTTGACAACATATTCCAACCTATGAAAGCTCTATGGCAGTCAGATGCAGCTTATGCACAGCTGGCTATAAGCGACTTTCAGGGAGGAAAAAGATGCGGAAGTATCTTTTGTCCGCAGCCGCCGTTTGCGCGATGGTTGCGGGATCAATTGGCTATGCCGATGAAATGGCGGCCAAAAAATGGATTGATGAGGAATTTCAGCCTTCGGTGCTGACCAAGGACGAACAGCTGTCGGAATTGCAGTGGTTCATCCAGGCGGCTGAGCCGTTCAAGGGCATGGAAATCAACGTGCTGTCGGAAGGCATCCCGACGCACTCCTACGAATCCGAGGTGCTGACCAAGGCGTTCGAGGACATCACCGGCATCAAGGTGAACCACCAGATCCTGGGCGAAGGCGAGGTCGTTCAGGCCGTGCAGACCCAGATGCAGACCAAGCGGAATCTCTATGACGCCTACGTCAATGACTCCGACCTGATCGGCACCCATTCGCGCCTGCAGCTGGCCTACAACCTGACCGACATGATGGCAGGCGACTTCAAGGACGTGACCAACCCCGGTCTCGACCTGGATGACTTCATGGGCACCCAGTTCACCACCGGCCCGGACGGCGACCTGTACCAGCTGCCCGACCAGCAGTTCGCGAACCTCTACTGGTTCCGCAAGGACTGGTTCGACCGCGAAGACCTGCAGGCCGCGTTCAAGGAAAAATACGGCTACGACCTGGGCGTTCCGGTCAACTGGTCCGCATATGAGGACATCGCCGAGTTCTTCAGCGAGCAGGTCAAGGAAATCGACGGCACCGCGATCTATGGCCACATGGATTACGGCAAGCGCGCGCCGGACCTTGGCTGGCGGATGACCGATGCCTGGCTGTCGATGGCCGGTGCAGGCTCCAAGGGTGAGCCGAACGGCGTGCCGATCGACGAATGGGGCATCCGGATGGAAGAAGGCTCCTGCAACCCGGCTGGCGCCAGCGTGACCCGCGGCGGTGCCGCCAACGGCCCGGCGGCGGTCTATGCGATCCGCAAGTGGGACGAATGGCTGCGCAAATACGCGCCTCCGGGTGCGGCGTCCTATGACTTCTACCAGTCGCTGCCGGCACTGGCGCAAGGCAACGTGGCACAGCAGATCTTCTGGTACACCGCCTTCACCGCCGACATGGTGAAACCGCAGTCCGAAGGCAACAACACCGTTGACGGCGACGGCAACCCGCTGTGGCGGATGGCGCCCAGCCCGCACGGCCCCTACTGGGAAGAAGGCCAGAAGGTCGGTTATCAGGACGTGGGCTCCTGGACCTTCCTCAAGTCCACCCCGCTGGACCGCGCCCAGGCTGCCTGGCTCTATGCCCAGTTCGTGGTGTCCAAGACCGTGGACGTGAAGAAATCGCACGTCGGCCTGACCTTCATCCGCGACTCTTCCGTGAACCACGAAAGCTTCACCGAGCGCGCACCGAAACTGGGCGGCCTGGTCGAGTTCTACCGCTCGCCCGACCGCGTGGCATGGTCGCCGACCGGCATCAACGTGCCGGACTATCCGAAGCTGGCCCAGATCTGGTGGCAGCAGATCGGTGACGTGAACTCCGGCGCCTTCACGCCGCAGGAAGCCATGGACCGTCTCGCCGAAGAAATGGACATCACCATGGCCCGTATGCAGCGCGCAGACGAGCAGGCGAATGTCTACGGCGGCTGCGGCCCGCGCCTGAACGAAGAGAAGGACGCGGAGTGGTGGCACGCCAATGGCGGCGCCAAGCCGCCGCTGGAGAACGAGAAGCCGCAGGGCCAGACCGTCAACTATGACGAGCTGGTGGCCCGCTGGGCAACCAACTAAGCCCCTCCTCCCGGTCCGGCCAGCGATCCCCATCATCTGGCCGGGCTGCATCAGGCCCCGGAGACCCTTTCCTGTCTTCCGGGGCCTTCTTCCCCAAGATACCGCGCGCCCTGCCCCCGCGCGCAAACAGGCCGCCTGCCGGAAAGTCAAAGCAAGATGGCACTCGAACTTAAGGGTGTGACCAAGCGCGTCGGCGCCATTCAGCACATCAAGGAAACATCCCTGCTGCTGGAGCCCGGTCATTTCAACGTCCTCCTCGGCGCCACCGGCTCCGGAAAGACCTCACTCATTAAACTGATGGCGGGCCTCGACCCGATGGCCAGCGGCCAGGTGCTGATGGATGGCGAAGATGTCAGCCGTCTCAGCACCCAGAAGCGCAACATCAGCCTGGTGCATCAGTTCTTCATCAACTACCCGCATATGACGGTATTCGAAAACATCGCCTCGCCGCTGAAAGTGGCAGGAATGGCGAAATCGGAGATCGAAGGCCGCGTGGAAGAGGCCGCTGCGATCCTGCAGCTGAAGCCGATGCTGCACCGCCGCCCGCATGAGTTGTCCGGCGGCCAGCAGCAGCGCTGCGCCCTGGCCCGCGCGATTGCCAAGGAAAGCCGCGCAGTGTTCCTGGATGAGCCGCTGGCCAACCTCGATTACAAGCTGCGCGAGGAGCTGCGCGACCAGCTGCCCGAGCTGTTTGCCGGCCGCGGCGCAGTGGTGGTCTATGCGACCTCGGAACCGGAGGAGGCGCTGCTTCTGGGCGGCAAGACCGCACTGATGCGCGGCGGCCGGGTGACCCAGTTCGGCCCCACCGCCGAGATCTACCGCAACCCCGGCAATGTCGATGCGGCGCGGGTGTTTTCCGATCCGCCGATCAACACCGCCGAGATCACCAAGCAGGGCAGCATGGCCCGCCTGGGCGCCGGCGTCACCTGGGAGCTGAGCGGCGCCGCCGCCGGTCTGGCCGATGGCACCTACACCATCGCCATCCGCCCGCACCACGTGCTGCCAGTGGCAAAGAACGGCGCCCATGTGCAGCTGTCGGGACAGGTGCAGGTGACCGAACTCTCCGGCTCCGAAAGCTCTGCCCATTTCGACATGGGTTCCGGCAGCTGGGTGTCCCTCGCCCACGGCGTCCACCCCTATCAGGTGGGTGAGCTGCACGACTTCTACATGGACCCCGCGCAGGCATATTTCTTTGCCCCCGACGGCAGCCGCGCGGCGTGAGGCATCAATGGCTAAAATAACTCTCTCAAAACTGCGCCACAGCTATCTTTCGACGCCGAAGTCCGACTCGGACTACGCGCTGAAGGAAATCGACCTCGACTGGACCGACGGCGGCGCCTATGCGCTGCTTGGCCCCTCGGGTTGCGGCAAATCCACTCTTCTCAACATCATTTCGGGGCTTCTGGTGCCGTCTGAAGGCCAGATCCTGTTTGACGGCAAGGACGTGACCGCCCTGCCCCCGGACCAGCGCAACATTGCGCAGGTGTTCCAGTTCCCGGTGATCTACGACACCATGACGGTTTACGACAACCTGGCCTTCCCGCTGCGCAACCGCGGCCGGGACGAAGCCACGGTGCACAAACGGGTGATGGCGATTGCCGAAATGCTCGAAGTGACCGGGATGCTGGATCAGAAGGCGGCCGGATTGTCACCTGACAATAAACAGAAGATCTCGATGGGCCGCGGGCTGGTGCGCGAGGATGTGAACGTGGTGATGTTCGACGAACCGCTCACCGTGATCGACCCGCATCTGAAGTGGAAGCTGCGCTCCAAGCTGAAGGAGCTGCACCAGCGGGTGAAGGCGACGATGATCTACGTCACCCACGACCAGACCGAGGCGCTGACCTTTGCCGACCAGGTGGTGGTGATGCAGCTGGGCGAGGTGGTGCAAATCGGCACCCCCGTGGAGCTGTTCGAGCGCCCGGCGCATACCTTTGTCGGCCATTTCATCGGCTCGCCGGGGATGAACATCCTGCCCTGCGTCGTGCAGCACGGTGCCGCCCTGTTTGCCGGGCAGCAGATTGCGCTGGAAGGCCCCATTCAGGGGGCCGCAAACGGCCAGACCGAAATCGGCATCCGCCCGGAGTTTGTCTCGCTCGCAGGCCACGGCCTGCCTGCGACGGTCACCAAGGTCTCTGACATCGGCCGCCACACGGTGGTGGAATGCGAGGCCGGCGGCCACCGTATCAACGCCATCACCGACGGCGCCGCGCCGGAAAAAGGCAGTGCCGTGCATCTCGCCTTCCGCCAGGACATGACCCGGCTTTACGTGGATGGCTGGCTTGCCACCTCCCCCGCTGCAGACGAACAAGGAGCGGCCTGATGAAAACCGAAAACCAGAAAGCCTGGTTCTTTGTCCTGCCGGTGCTGGCGCTGGTCGCCTTCAACGCGCTGATCCCGATGATGACGGTGGTCAACTACTCGGTGCAGGAGACCTTTGGCGACAACGTGTTCTTCTGGCAGGGGCTGGACTGGTTCCAGCAGATCCTGCGCTCTGACCGCTTCCACGCGGCGCTTGGCCGCCAGTTTCTGTTCACCTTCCTGATCCTGATCATCGAGGTGCCGCTGGGCATCGCCATTGCGCTGTCGATGCCGCGCAAGGGGTTCTGGGTGCCGGTGTGCCTGGTGCTGATGGCGCTGCCGATGCTGATCCCGTGGAACGTGGTCGGCGCGATGTGGAACATCTTCACCCTGCCCGACATCGGCCTCTTGGGATACTTCCTGAACCACGTGCTGGGCATCAACTATGACATGACGCAGGATCCCGTCGCGGCCTGGGTGACCATTGTCACCATGGACGTCTGGCATTGGACTTCACTGGTTGTGCTGCTGTCCTATGCGGGCCTGGTCTCGATCCCGGACGCCTACTACCAGGCGGCCAAGATCGACGGTGCCACCAACTGGGCGGTGTTCCGGTTCATCCAGCTGCCCAAGATGAAGACGGTGCTGACCATCGCCATCCTGCTGCGCTTCATGGACAGCTTCAACATCTACACCGAGCCGTTTGTTCTGACCGGCGGCGGTCCCGGCAACTCCACCACGCTGTTGTCAATCGACCTGGTGAAAATCGCGCTTGGCCAGTTCGACCTCGGCCCCGCTGCCGCCATGTCGCTCATCTATTTTGCAATCACTCTGTTGGTCAGCTGGCTGTTCTACACGCTGATGACCAAAGACGATCAGAACTGAGGGAGGGAGACCGATGCAAAAACGATCCATCGTCCCCATCGTCTATATCCTGTTTCTCATGCTGCCGATCTACTGGCTGGTGGCGATGAGCTTTAAGACGACCAATGAAATCCTGTCGGGCTTCTCGCTGTTCCCGCAGACCTTCACGCTGGACAACTACGCGACCATCTTCACCGATCCCAGCTGGTACTGGGGCTACATCAACTCGATCCTCTACGTGTCGATCAACACCGTGATCTCCATCGCGGTGGCGCTGCCGGCCGCCTATGCCTTCAGCCGTTACCGCTTCCTGGGCGACAAGCAGCTGTTCTTCTGGCTGCTGACCAACCGGATGGCGCCGGCCGCGGTGTTTGCGCTGCCGTTCTTCCAGCTTTACTCCGCGGTGGAGCTGTTCGACACCCATCTGGCTGTTGCGCTGGCGCACTGCCTGTTCAATATCCCGCTGGCGGTCTGGATCCTCGAAGGCTTCATGGGCGGCGTTCCCAAGGAGCTGGACGAGACAGCCTTTGTCGACGGCTATTCCTTCCCGCGCTTCTTTGCGACGATCTTCATCCCCTCGATCAAGGCGGGCGTGGGTGTGGCGGCCTTCTTCTGCTTCATGTTCTCCTGGGTGGAACTGCTGCTCGCGAAGACACTGACCGCCGTCGCCGCCAAGCCGATTGCCGCCACCATGACCAAGACCGCGTCCTCCGCGGGCTATGAACTGGGGCTGCTGGCCGCGGCTGGTACTCTGACAATCATTCCGGGCGCCATCGTGATCTGGTTTGTCCGCAACTACATCGCGAAGGGTTTCGCGATGGGGAGGGTGTAATGCTTTCATGGATGGCCTGGACCTGGCCCACTGCCCTGTTGTTCATCGGCATCTTCACCGCCATCGGCGTGCTGATCATCGCTGAGATCCGCCACCCCGGCGGCGCGGCCCGCAAGGGCGTGCTCGGCCTCACCACCACCCGCGGCGACCGGCTGTTCATCAGCCTCTTGGGCACCTCCTACATCTTCCTGGCCTGGCTGGGCCTGGTGGGGATGCCGCTGTGGTGGCCCTTGGGCCTGTCGATCGCCTGGGGCATCTTCTGCTTCTGGAAGGTCTGACGCCGGCGGATCGGGTCAAGGGGGCCGCAGGCCCCGCCAAAGGCGGCTTGCCCTTGACGCGCAACCCTTAAACACACTGAAGACGGGCCTTGAAGGCAAACCTGCCCTTCAAGGCCGTCTCAGCCAACCCCCTGAACAGATGCGCCAGGCACCGTCCCAAAGACTGGCCCATCACCCCGCAATCCTGCTGAATAGACTCGCGCGGCAGCGCACATTTTAACAACAGCCCCCCCCGCCGCCGCGCATCTTCTAAGAAAATAGTTTTCACGGGAGCCCCCTTCCCCTAGCATGACTGGAACCACCAAATGAGCCGGACTGCCGAGGCGATGCGCAAGAAACACGACACTTCCCTGCTGACCGAGGTCGAGCTGGAATTCATGACTGTCGTCTGGGACCTGGGCGGCGGCACCGTGCGCGATATCCTGGCGGAGCTGAACAAGGTGCAGGAACGCGCCTATACCTCAGTGGCCACGGTTCTCAAGATCATGGAGCAAAAGGGCTTTCTCACCAGCGAGCGCAAGGACCGCTCCCTGGTCTACCGCCCCGCCGTTCCCAAGGCAGAGTATCAGAAAACATCTCTGAAAAACCTTTCGAGCAAGCTTTTCAACGGCGCGCCCGCCGCCCTGGTGGCGCGGCTGGTCGATGATGAGGATGTGACCGACGAGATGCTCGAGGAGATGCGGGCGCTCTTGGAGGAAAGGCTGGGGGACAATGCCAACTGATGTTCTGCTGAACGCCTATATTGACCTGAATATCCTGCTGCTGGCGGGCACCCTGCTGTGGTTCGCCGCCCGCAAGGCGCTGGCGCGCAGCCCGCTGGGCCGCGCCTACCGGCCGCAGCTGCGGCTGTTGAACGGGATGACTGTGCTGCTGGCGGCCTCGCCGGTGCTGATCCTTGCCTTCACCCATTATGTCATCGCCCATCCGCCGAATTTCTCCGACATGCTGGTCTCGCAGTACCTGCAGGGCAATGTCAGCATGAGCGCCGGCACGTTCGAGGCCACCCTGGGCCTGCGCGAGGATGCGGTGCGCGGGCTCACCAGCCTGCAGCCGCTGTGGGCACAGGCCCTTGCCGCGGCGTTTGCCGCCGGGGCGCTGCTCTGCCTGGCGCATGTGGCCGCGTCCGTCTTCCGTCTGCGGCAGAACCTGGCGGGCGCCTTCACCTGGAAGCGCATCGGCCGGGTGCAGCTGATGGTGTCCGATGACATCCGCGTCGCCTATTCCACCCGCGGACTGCTGCGGCGCTATGTGGTGCTGCCCTCGGCGCTGCTCAATGACCCGCGCGATTTGCGCCTGACCATCGCCCATGAGCTGCAGCACTTCCGCCAGCGCGACATCGAATGCGAGTTTCTGCTGGAGATGCTGCGCCCGCTGCTGTTCTGGAATCCCGCCTTTTACATGTGGCGGCGCGAAGTGCGGCTGCTGCGGGAGTTTGCCTGCGATCAGGCCTTGATGGCGCGGCCCGGTTTCGATGTGCGCGCCTATTGCGAATGCCTGATCCGCGCCTGCGCCCATGCCGCCCGCGGCCCGGGCCTGTTCATGCGCCGCAGCCCGGCGGTGGCGCTGGTCGACCGCCGCGAAACCCGCCGCGGCGCGTCTCTGCAGCGCCGCATTATCGCGGTGACGGCAGTTCAGCCGCGGGGGCCGAACTCGCTGGGCTGGGGGCTGGTGTCCTTGGCGATGGCCGGGGTGGTGCTGGCAACCGCGATGCTGCTGCAGCGGCCCAGCGACTGGAGCCATGACCGCATCATGCTGTCGACCATCGTCAACCTGGAGCGGATGGCCAGCCGCAACACGGGGTCAGAGCTTGCGGTCAGCGCCCTGAATGGCGGCTTTGCCGTTCCGGCCCGGTAAACCGGGAACACCGGTCCTCTGCCAAATGCTCAGATCCGCCGCGTGAATTGCGGCGAAGCATTCGTGGCGCCGGCAGTCCGGCTGTGTCCGGCAGCCGCCGCTGTATCAGACCTCCCCCATTTCAAGACGCGGCCCGGTGCCTGCGCCGGCACTGGCAGAATTCTGCGGGACCGGCTGCCGGGCTTGAGCGGAGAAAGGACCAGCCGGCCGCCAGGGCGGCAAAGCGCCGAAGCCGGCGCCCGTTTCCGGCGGTGCGGTGCCTGAAATTCTCTCCTGCGGCCAAGGGGATAGCGCCCGGCGCCTGCACGCCCTAGCTCTATGCCACGGCACGCGGAACACCGTGGCCGCAGGTAGAACACCAAACAAACGAATGGAGTGTCTCACATGAAAAAATTCGCGCTGACCGCCGCCGCTGTTGCTGCTCTGGCTGCTTCGCCGCTGGCCGCGATGGAATCCATCACCGAGGCTGACACGGACGGCAACGGCACCTATTCGCTGGAGGAACTGCAGGCGGCCTATCCGGATCTGACCGCGGAAACCTTTGCCACCATCGACTCCAACGCCGATGGCGAAGCCGACCTGGCTGAGGTGCAGGCAGCGGAAGAGGCCGGCTTGCTGGCAGCAGAAGGCTGATCCCGCGGCAAGGCGGCTCCCCCATCCCCCCCGAGCCGCCTTGCCACCTGAAGTCCCGCCGGTTTCAAACGGTTCAAGGGCCCTGCAGTGCAGGGCCCTTTTCATTTGGCCATGCGGCGGGGTCAGCCGCCGTCCGCCTGTTGCTTCAGCCGCTCGATATGGCGGGCAAAGACATAGGTCAAAGGCAGCCCCAGCAGCAGCCCCCAGGCCACCGACTCATATGGGGTCAGCACCCGCCAGCCGATCCAGCTGGCGATCAGCGAGGCAAAGAAGATGTTGACGGCCGCCGCGCCCGCCCCGAACGGGTAAAGCGCCGCCAGCAGCCGCCAGGAAGGCCGCGGTGTCATCGCCGGCTCACCAGGTATTGGACAAACCCCAGGCTGACGATCAGGGCGATGGAGCCGATCAGGAACCAGAACTCCGCGGTTTCGGTTTGCGGCTGCGGGATCGGACGCTCGAACGTGGTGGCAAAGGCGCTGGAAGGGGCCAGCAGGGCCAAAGAGAGGATGCGTTTCATCTCAGTGCTCCATGGTCAGGGATTGATAGATTTCCGGCAGCGCGCGCGGCAGCCGGTCCGGGTCGGGCAGCAGGGTGAACCCCGCGCGCCCGAAGATGCGGGCAAACCAGTCCTGCCCGTCGGCGTCGATCACCACGCCATGCACCGACTGGCCTAGGGCGCGCGCCTCGCGTACCGCCATGCGGCTGTCCTCGATGCCGTGCACGCCTTCATAGTGGTCCAGATCGTTGGGCTTGCCATCGGTCAGCACCAGAAGCAGGCGGCGTTCGGATCCTTCCTCGGCCAGCTGGGCAGAGGCATGGCGGATTGCCGCGCCAAGGCGGGTGTAGTGGCCGGGTTTGAAGCCGCCGATGCGGGCGGTGACCGCCTCGGACATCGGATCCTCGAAGCCTTTGGCGCGGGTCAGGAACACCCGGTCGCGGCGCAGGGAGGAGAACCCCCAGATGCCCAGCCGGTCGCCTGCGGTGGCAATGCCGCTGGCCAGGGCTGCCAGCGCCTCGCGGGCGGTCTCAATCACCGGGCGGTCGCCGACCGTGGCCTCAGTCGAGCGGGAGCAGTCCATCAGCACCGCCACGCTCAGGTCGCGGGCCATCGGGCGGCTGGCCTGCCAGACCCGGTCGCTACCCTGCTGGCCGCAGGCCAGATCGACATGGGATTTCACCACCGCTTCCAGATCCAGCTCATCGCCGTCCAGCTGCCGCGGCAGCATCACCCGGCGCGGGTGCAGCGGCGCGAACTGGCGGCGCACCCGGGACACCAGCCGCGGGTCGGGCTGGAAGCTGTCCGCGGGCTTGCCCTCGGCTTCCAGAACGCGGGCGTGGGCGGGCATGTGCTTGCCCAGCCGGTGGTTCCATTCGGGATAGGTGAACTGCCCCGCCAGCCGCTCGTGCTCGGCATCCTGCGGCGACAGGTCCAGCGAGATCCGCAGCCGCGACGCAGCGCGTTTCATGTGCTGCGAGAGGGTGAGATTGTCCTGATCCTCCGCCGCTTTCTGGGCGTTCTCGTTGTCGTCGTCATCGACCATCCGGTTGATGTTCAGGCTTTCGGCCCAGGACAGGATGGATTCGAACCGGTGAACGATGAAGCTGTCCTTGCGGGTGGTCTGGTCCTGATCCTGCCGTTTCGCCGTCTTGCGGGTAGAGACGGCGAGACCGGGTGTTTTCATCTCCTCCGCTTCGGGGGCAGCCCCCCTGCCCGCCTGCGGTGCGGCCAAGCGCAGCCAGAACGGCACCGGCTGAAACGTCCGGTAACCGCGCGGGGCGGTGCAGGTGCAGGGTTCGGCAATCCGGCAGTCGGAACCGATCTGGTCCAGCACCATACGTTCGATCCGCGCCTCGAACCGCGGCAGTCCGTTGCGTTTGCGCGTCCCGGCAATATAGGCACAAAAGTCGCCATAGGCAGACCGCAGCCCCGGACAGGCGGCAAACACCTTGTCGGCGGCGCGGGCATTGGCGGCGATCTCCAGCTGGTCGGCTTGATAGCGGTCCTCGTTGCGGTCCGGCAATTCGATCATGGCGGCCATTGCGGCCAGCCACAGGTAGGCCTTGCGGTTCAACTCGCGGCTTGAAAATGCGGCCATTTCCGGTGGCAGGCGCAGGCGCTCGCCGTCAAAGCCGGCCACATGCACCATTTCCCGCGGGGTGCCGATGCGGCGCAGCCGGTCCGGGCGGTGATCCGACAGCACCGCAGGCGCCACCTGGATTTCCACGCCCCCGGCCCCGCCCAGCGCCCGGAACAGCGCCGCCGCGCTGGCGCGCATGTCCTCGAACCGGACGGTGTGTTCGGCCCCATCCTCTGCGGCGCCGATCCGTGTGGCCATGCCGTGCCACAGGTTGCCAACCGTTTCTTCGGGTTCCAGAAGGTCGAGAGCGTGGATCATGGCATCACCCGTAGACGCTGGCGGCAAGGTCGCGCAGCGCTTGCTGCACGTCACTCTCGTCGCTGAGGGGTTCAATGATGGCGGCCTCCACCGCGCGCTCCACGCCCATGCCCTTGGCGATCAGCGTCGCGGCGTAGATCAAGAGGCGGGTGGACACACCTTCCTCCAGATCCATACCGGAGAGCTTGCGGATATGGCCCGCCAAGCGCACCAGCGCGGCGGAGCGGTCCTCGTCCAGCCCGCTCTCAGACGCAACCACCGCGGTTTCGGCAGAAGCCTCCGGGAAGTCGAAGCCGATCGACAGGAAGCGCTGCCGGGTCGAGGGTTTCAGCTTCTTCAGGATGTTCTGGTAGCCGGGGTTGTAGCTGGCCACCAGCATGAAGGGCTTGGGGGCTGCCAGCTCCTCGCCGGTGCGGTCGATGACCAGGCGGCGGCGGTCGTCGGTCAAGGGGTGCAGCACCACGGCCACGTCTTTGCGGGCCTCCACCACCTCATCGAGGTAACAGATGCCGCCCTCGCGCACCGCGCGGGTCAGCGGGCCGTCGACCCAAACCGTCTCCCCGCCTTTCAGCAGGTAGCGCCCGATCAGGTCGGCGGCGGACAGGTCGTCATGGCAGGCAACGGTGTGGAGGGGCAGCCCGAGCCGGGCCGCCATATGTTCCACGAACCGCGTCTTGCCGCAGCCGGTGGGCCCCTTCAGAAGAAGGGGCAGACCGTTGGCTTGGGCCATCTCGAAGACGGTGCATTCATCGCCTGCGGGACGGTAGAAGGGCACGGAAGGCATATTCATCGCGTTCATGGCTTACTCTCCCGGTACGGCCACGGGGCCGGGTTTGATGACTTCGCGGCGGACCACAACGGTTGCGTAGATGAACAGAAGCGCGCCCAAGACCACCACCGCGCCAGAGCCGAGGCGCATCAGGTAGAACAGTCCCAGCTGGTCCTGCACGTCCATGAAGTAGTCGCCGACAATGCGCTGCATGTGGGTCTGGATGGTGCCGGCAAAGGTCAGCACGAAGGTCATGAAGGCCATGCCGCCGGTCATCAGCCAGAAGGACGCCATGTTCAGCACCTGGTTATAGGGATCGCGGTTCTTGAGCTGCGGCATCGCATAAGTAAACATCGCCAGGTTCATCGCCACATAGGCGCCGTAGAACGCGAGGTGCCCGTGGGCGGCGGTGATCTGTGTGCCGTGGGTATAATAGTTCACCCCGTGCAGCGTGTGCAGGAAACCCCAGACGCCAGCGCCGAAGAAGGCCACGGTGGATGCCCCGAGCGACCACAGGAGCGCGGCCTTGTTCGGGTGGTTCTTGCGGCCCTTCCAGACCATGATGAAGGCAAAGCTCATCATCGCGAAGAACGGGATCACTTCGAGGGTCGAGAAGATCGAGCCGATCCACTGCCAGTAGCCGGGCGTGCCGATCCAGAAGAAGTGGTGGCCGGTGCCGAGGATGCCGGAGAACAGGGCCAGCGCCACGATGACATAGAGCCATTTCTCCACCACCTCGCGGTCAACGCCGGTCAGTTTCAGCATCAGGTAGCCAAGGATCGCGGCCATCACCAGTTCCCAGGTGGCTTCGACCCACAGGTGAACAACGAACCACCAGTACATCTTGTCCAAGCTGAGGTTGTCCGGGTTGATGAAGGCGAAGATCCACAGGAGCGACAACAGCCACAGGCCCATCAGGAGGATGTTGGTGATCGCCGTCTTGCGGCCTGCCAGCACGGTCAGGGAGATGTTCACAAGGAAGATCACCGCCGCAACCAGAATGCCGAACTTGACCCACAGGGGCTGCTCCAGGAACTCCCGCCCGCCGTGGATGCCAACAAGGTAGGAGCCGACTGCGCCCAGCGTGCCAACGACAAGAATTGCCAGCTGGATATAGGCGAGTTTCACCGAGAACAGCTCACGCTCGGATTCTTCCGGCACGAGGTAATAGGCGGCACCGAAGAAGCCCAGCAAGAGCCAGACAATCAGCGCGTTGGTGTGCAGCATCCGCACGATGTTGAACGGCAGAAGCTCGCTCAAGGTGTTGGGCCAGACATAGATCCAGCCGGCCAGCAGACCGCCCAGAACCTGAATGGCGAACAGGCCCATTGCCACCATGAAATAGGCATAGGCCACTTTTTGAGATTGATATTTCATTGCTTTTCTCCCCTCAGCCCGCGTCGTTCGGCGGCCAGTTCTGGGTATCGGTCTGATCCGCCCAGCGCAGGAATTCGGACAAGGCCTTGGTCTCTTCCTCGGTCAGTTCGAAGTACGGCATCTGGCGGCGGCCCTCGACGCCGGAGGGCTGCGCCTTCATCCAGCCATTGAGCATTTCATAGGCGCCTTCGGGGTCATCCAGCACGCCCCAGCGGGTCATCACATTGCCCACTTCCGGTGCGAAATAGGCGCCCTCGCCGTGCAGCGTGTGGCAGTTGATGCAGGAATGACGCTCCCACACATGCTTGCCTTGGCGCACCTCGTCGGTCAGCTCCATGCCAGCGGTGGATGTGTTCACGATGAAGCGGTGGCTGTGCGCGGTCATGGCCACGAACACGACGACGAAGAACAAGGAGCCCCCGTAGAACACGTTCCTGGCCCGCGACTTGGTAAGTATCTCTGACATATCGCGGTCCTGAGTACAGTTGCGGATAGGCCCTGCCTAACTGCGCGCACTGCCGGATATGTTGTTGAAGCGCAAAGACCGGGCGCATTGCTGCACGCAAAATGCAGGAAAAGGAGGACAGGCCATGCGACGCCCAGATTTCGACAATCCCGACCTGCCGCTTTCCGAGCTGTTCCACCATTGGCCGGCCTGCGCGGGCGAGTTCATGAACCGCCAGATGCTCTGCCCCGGCTGCCCGATCGCGCCGTTCCACACGCTGGTTGATGCGTGCGAGGAATACGGGCTGGAGGAGATGGCGTTCCGCGAGCAGTTAAGGGGCGTCATGGCGGCCATATAAAAACTATTTTGAAGATATCACTGATGGTCCCTTGCAATCGCGAGTCGCATACCCCACCTTGGTGGAGCAAAGCGCTTCCTACGACCTTCTGTTTCCTCACGGCCCCAGTTGTTCCGATGTTGACACTGGGCCGGGCTATCGCGTGTTGCGGATAGCATTTCAAAAGGAGACGACACGATGGCCAATGGCACCGTGAAATGGTTCAATTCTCAAAAAGGTTTTGGTTTCATCGCGCCCGAGCACGGATCGCGGGACATTTTTGTCCACATTTCCGCCTTGGAACGCGCTGGCATCCAGCAGCTTGACGACGGCCAGGCCGTGACTTTCGACATCGAAAGCGGCCGCGACGGACGCGAGTCCGCCAGCAACCTTGCCCTCGCATAAGACGCTGACGGCCTGAGACCTCTAGCGGGAGCATGTTGCAATGCTCCCGTTTCCCGCATCTGCCAAAACTGTCTGTCAGACGCGGTTTTCCAAAAAGCACAGAAAGATAGAACTTGATAGAAATTTCCTGGGGCACTCCCATGACCATTTTCCTGCCTTCCGAGGGCCGGACCCAAAAAATCACCACAATCGAACAAGCCCATTTCTGGCTGCAGAAAGCTTGGCCGGTTTCCGACCGCAACAGAGATGTTGCGATTGAAAAGATCGATGCCGTCATGGATTGTCTCGCGCCTGTCGGCGCCGCCCGTGACGCATTCCTCTCGGCCGTTAACACCGCCGGTTTCCAAGCGGACCTCCCCGCCGCCGCGTAACCTGCGACGCTTTACCGGCGCCGCCGCAGCTGCGCCGCTTCCATCGGCCCCTTGCCGCACCCGGGAGCAGGTCCGAACCGAGCTTTCGCGCGCGCAATGGAACTCTCCCAAAATCAGCCTCGCAGGAGTGAACAGATGTCCAAGCTTAACACTGAGGAATTGAAACTTGCCGGCCTGACCCGCAAGGAGACGGCGATGGAAAAGACCGCGCGTGCAGCGCGTGAAATCCTGGAGGACGAAAACGAAATGCGCCGCAACAAGATTGAGCGCCTGAGACGTTCCCGGCTTCAGTATGAGCGCGGCAACCCGCCCTCGAAGGACTCCGAAGACACCTGAGTCCGCCCCGGAACGGTCAACCATCCTGAACACCGGGCATAGCCGGGCTGCCAGACGGCGCCGGGAATACCTGCTGCAAGTGGCCTGACAGCTGTTGCGCAGGCATGTCTGCCACCGGGGATGCTTGGGCTGATCCGCGCTCTGTCCGTGATGGAACAAGCCGGACAGCGGAACACTGGCCGGTCTGCCGCCAGTTGCTCCCCCTGCTGCTACCCCTGCGCCCCGCTCAAAACCACCAGCCTGTGCGGGGCGGTGACCACGATGTGCTTGCGGGTGGATTTCACCACGCCGTCTTTCTCCCAGGCCGACAGCAAGCGGCTGACCGTGTGCAGCGTGGTGCCGGTCATCTCCGAGATATTGCGGCGGGTCACCGGGAAGGCGATCTCGATCCCCTCCTCCACCTTGCGGCCCGACTGGGTCACCATCCGCAGAAGCGCCGCTGCCACCCGCTGTTCCACCGCCTGCGTGGCCAGTTCGGTGATCCGCGTCTGCATCTCGCCGAGCCGCTGGCCCAGGGTGTTGTAGCTTTCGGTGGCAAAGCCCTGGTACGTGGCGGTGAACTCCCCCCACAACCGCACCGGCCAGGACAGCGCCAGCGATTCCGAGGCGGCGATGGCGGTGGCCGGATAGGTGTCGCGGTTCAGCGCAGGCGCGATGCCGAACAGCTGGCCCGGTGAAATATGCAGCGCGATGATCTGCTCACCGCCTTCGGTGGTCTTCACCACCCGGATGTAACCGTCCAGCAGCAGGTGAAAGCGTTCGGCGTCATGGCCCTCATGAAAGATCTCCGCCCCCTCGTCATAGCGCTTGGGCAGCGCCTGATCGAGGATTTCGCGGATCTGGCTGCGCTCCAGGAGGCTGAAGGGCGGCAGACCGGTCAGAAGGCTTTCGTCGAGCTTGGACAAGAATGCACCGCAAGTTTGCTGAAGGACAAAGAGGTCTCCCCGCCGTTATCGCATAGTGAGGCCAGAGGAAACAACCGTGCGGGAAAAACCGGCACCCGGAACCGGGGTAGCCTCCCTCGACCCTGCCCGCCGGAGCTGATCCACGGGGTTCGGCGAAAGATTGCGTCCCTTGCGCTGAACCGGCGGGCGGCACCTGACCAGTGCCGCCCGCCCTTCGTTGACCGGACGCAAGGAGGCCACCATGGCTGCGCGAACCGAATATACCGGACCTGTTCTATTTTCCTTCGGCTTCAGGCCGTTCTTTCTGGGCGCTTGCCTGTTTGCCCTGCTGGCGGTGCCCGCCTGGCTGCTGATCTGGCGCGGCGACCTGGGGTATAGCGGGCCGTTCCAGGCAACAGACTGGCACATTCACGAGATGATCTTTGGCTATGGCGCCGCCGTGGTTGCGGGCTTTTTGTTCACTGCGGTGCCGAACTGGACCGGGCGGATGCCTGCCCGCGGCTGGCCGCTGGCGCTGCTTTCCGGACTGTGGCTGCTGGGGCGGCTGGCGATGGCCGGCTGGCTGGACCTGCCCGCGCTGGGGGTATTGCTGGTCGACTGCGCTTTTCTGGCCGCCGTCATCGCAATGATCGCGCGCGAGATCATCGCCGGTGAAAACTGGCGCAACCTCAAGGTTCTGGTACCGGTCACCCTGCTGGGCCTCGCCAACCTATGCTTTCACCTTGAAGCGATGACCGAAGGCGCGGCGGATGTCTCGCGCCGCCTGGGCATTGCGGTTCTGATCTTTCTGATCATGCTGATCGGCGGGCGGATCATTCCCAGCTTCACCCGCAACTGGCTGGCGAAACAGGGGGCTGCGAAAATGCCCGCGCCCTTTGGCAAGTTCGACGCGGTGACGCTGGTCTTTGGCGCGGCGGCGCTGGTGGCCTGGACCGCAGCGCCCTGGGCCGCCGTCAGCGGCGCGCTCCTGCTGGCCGCGGGCCTGCTGCACCTGCTGCGGCTGGCGCGCTGGCGCAGCCTTGCCACCCTGCCGGATCCGCTGCTGCTGATGCTGCACCTGGCCTATGCGCTGGTGCCCGCGGGGCTGATCGCGGCGGGCGGCGTGCCCTTCGGCCTGCTGCAGCCCGCGGCGGCGGCGCATATCCTGGGCATCGGCGCCATCGGCGGCATGACCCTTGCGGTAATGATGCGCGCCACCATGGGCCACAGCGGCCGCCCGCTGGTGGCAGGCCCGGCCCTGACGCTTGCCTTCATGCTGCTGCTGGGCGCGGCCGCCCTGCGTCTTGCGGGCAGTGCAGAGCTTGCCGCGGGCTGGGACGGGATCACGGTTTCCGCCGTGGTGTGGACCGCAGGATTTGCTTTGATGGTGCTGAAGACCGGCCCCTGGCTGATCACGCGGCGCATTGGCCCCAAGAAAGTGTCCGGCAAGCCATGAATCCGGGCGGATACCCGCCTCCTCAGCCGCAGCAAACATGTATGGCTCACGTAAAATTAACGGCCTTCTCAGAAGCTGCCATTCCGGATAGGTAGGAATGGATTGCAAGAGGAGGTCCTGAATGCAGTGGAAAGCTGCCGCCGCCGTGGTGCCGCTGCTGTTTTGGGCCGTCCAGAGCCTGGCGCAACCCGCCGGGCTCGATGCGTTCCGGCGTCCGGATACCGTGCCGTTTCCGGAGAACGCGCCCTATGACCGCGGAATTGCCACCCTGGGCAAGATGCTGTTCTTCGACCCGCGCCTGTCCGGCGCACAGAACATCAGCTGCTCCAGCTGCCACAACCCCTCTTTCGGCTGGGGAACCCCGGTGCCCAAGGCGATCGGCGCCGCCGACAACCCCGTGCACCGCCATGCGCCGACGATCCTGAATGCTGCCTGGATCACGCCGCTGTTCTGGGACGGGCGCGCGGCCAGCCTGGAGGAACAGGCAGTGGGGCCGATCACCGCCCCGGATGAGATGAACGCGAGTTTTGAGGACATTACCGCCCGCCTGACGGCAGTGACCGAATACAAGGCCTGGTTCGAGCGGCTGTTTCCCGGCCAGGGCATCCGCAAGGAAACCATCCTCACCGCCCTCGCCACCTATCAGCGCACCATTGTCAGCGGGGTTGCCGGTTTTGACCGCTGGGTCAGCGGCGATGACGCCGCAGTGCCGGAGGCCGCCAAACGCGGCTTTGCGCTGTTCACCGGGCGGGCAAATTGCGTGTCCTGCCACTCCGGCTGGATGTTCACCGACAACAAAATGCACGACATCGGCCTGCCCGCCTCGGACCTGGGCAGCGGCGGCGTGTCACCGCAGGATCCCGCCGGGTACTTCCGCTTTAAAACCCCGGGCCTGCGGAACATCGCCTTGCGGGCACCCTATATGCACGACGGCTCGCTGCCGTCGCTGCCTGCGGTCCTCCGCCATTACGCCGATGGCGGCGCGGCGGGCGTTGAGCGGCAAACGGACATCGCGGGGTTTGCCGCCAGCGAGGGCGACATTGCAGACCTCATGGCCTTTCTTGAGACACTGACGGACAATGAAACCAATGTGCCCACTCCGATCCTGCCGGCCAATTGATGCGCGCGGCTGAAGGCATCCGTTCATGATCATCAAGCGATCCATCGTCCTGCCGGTTCTTGTGATTACGGTTGCGGCGCTGTTTGCTGTGCTGCTGGTCGGCGGCATGGCGGTCTATGCGTCCAGCCGCAAGGACGCCGTTCTGGAGGCCGCCCTGGAAGTCACCCGCCGCACCAGCAGCGTCAGCACCGGCATCACGGCCGCCCAAACCTATGCCCAGGACGTGCTGGCGATGACCCGGCTGATCCCGCAGGAGGACGTGGCCGCAGAATTCCAGGCGCATCTTCAGGTCATCAACCGCGATCTGAGCGCCCTCCTGCAGCAGCCCCTGCCGGCGCCGCTCCGCGGTGAAGCTGAAGCATTGAACCAGGCGCTGGCGGAATGGTGCCAGATGGCAGTGGTTCTGCTCAGCATCAAGCCGGCCCAAGAGATCCCCACGCTCAGCGCGCTGATGATGAGCAGCGAAGCCGTCACCCGGCAGGCCGCGCTGGTGACCGCCCTTGCGGCGGCGCACGCGGAGCACACCGTGGCGGCAACCAACCAGGCGCTGTCCCGCATCTTTGTGCTCGGGCTGACGGGGACCGCGCTGATCATGGCCGCGGCACTGATCTTTTCGATGCGCAAGGCCCACGCCATTTCAGCGGCGATCCAATCGGCCGCCGCCAAGCTGCAGCGGCTGGCCAGCGGCGAGCAATCCGGCCCGCCAAAGGCCGAAGACGAGATTCGCGCCGTATTCGCAGCGCTCGACACGCTGGCCGCGAGCCTGCAGGAAAAGAAGCGGATTGCCGAGCGTCTGCAGCAGGAAAAGGCCCGCGCAGAGGCCGCAACGGAGACGAAGTCCCGTTTTCTGGCCACCATGAGCCATGAAATCCGCACCCCGATCAACGGCGTTCTGGGCATGGCGGAGGTGCTGAACGAAACCCGGCTGACCCCGGAACAGACGTCCTGCACCAGCACGATCCTCGCCTCCTCCGAGGCGCTGCTGCGCATCGTCAATGACATTCTCGACTTTTCCAAGCTGGAAGCCGGCAAGGCGCAGATGCTGCAGCAGCCGTTCAACCTGCGCGATGTGATCTATGATGTGGCCACGCTGATGTCGCCGAGCGCCACCGCCAAGGGCGTTGAAATCTGCATCGACATCCCCGAGCACACGCCGCCGGAGTTCATCGGCGACAGCGGCCGGGTGCGGCAGATCCTGATGAACCTGGTCGGCAACGCCGTCAAATTCACTCTGGAGGGCCACATCAGCATCACGCTGAATTACGATCCCAGCCACAACATTCCGCTGTGCATCGACGTCCGCGACACGGGCGTCGGCATCCCCGAAGACAGCATCGGCCAGATCTTCCACGCCTTCGAGCAGGTGGAAAGCACCACCGCACGGCGCTTTGAGGGCACCGGTCTGGGGCTGGCCATCTCCTCGCGGCTGGCGCAGGCCATGGGCGGGCGCATCGACGTGGTCTCGCAGGCCGGCAAGGGCTCCTGCTTCACTGTGTGCCTGACGCTGCCGGTTGCGGCTCCGTCACCGGCGCCTTCCAGGCCGCTGGCCGGCAAACGGGTTGCCGTGGTGGCCGATCTGCCGTTCTCGCGCGATGTGCGGCTGCGCCAGCTGGCCTACTGGGGGGCGGACACGATGGTCCCGCCCGGGGCGGCAGAGCTGCTGGAGCAGGTGGAAGCGCTGGCCGCCCGGCAGCAGCAGCCGGACCTGGTGCTGGTGGAAAACAGCGTGCCGCTGGAACAGGCCAGGCAGCTGTGCCAGCGGCTGCACGGCCTGCCCGGCTGCCGGGAGCTGCCGGTGGTGTTCTGCGTCGGCAGCCGGCTGATCTCGGAATACCAGGCGCTCAAGCAGTGCAGGACCTTGCACGTGCTGATGAAACCTGCCCGCAACAGGGTGCTGCTGCGGATGCTGCAAGTGGCGCTGCAGCCCGGCGCAGAGCCTGCTGCCCCGGCTGCGCTGGCTGCGGCAGCCGCGCCAGCGGGCGCAGGATTCAGCCGCCTGCGGCTGCTGGTGGCGGAGGACAACCGCACCAACCAGCTGGTTCTGAAGAAGATGCTCGGCCCGTCCGGCATCCAGATGACCATTTGCAGCAACGGCCAGGAGGCGGTCGAGACCTTTGCGGCGCAGCCGTTCGATCTGGTGCTTATGGATATGTCGATGCCGGTGATGGACGGGCTTGAGGCGACCCGCCGGCTGCGGGCGTGGGAGCAGGAGAACGGCCGCGCGCCCTGCCCGATCCTGGCCCTGACCGCCAATGTGCTGAGCACTGATGAGGCCGCCTGCCGCGCGGCGGGCATGGTGGGTTTCCTGTCCAAACCCGTGCGCAAGCAGGAACTGCTGGATCAGATCGCCAAATGGACAGGCACCCCGGACGCCGGGAGCGCCGCACTGCAAGCCAGGCAAGCCTGACCCTCCCCCGCTCCGTGCGGCAGCTGCCCCTTGGCAGCCTTGCCCTGCCCGCGCCGCGCAATCACGCGATCACACGGTTTGACACGAAATCGTGAAGCACTACCTGAAACCTGCAGTCCGCGCAGGGGTGCATGTGCGGGGGATATCGGCGTTCGGCGGCACGGGGGGCACAGCGCTTTCGGGCCGCGCGACGGCAATTCCGGTGACAGTGTTTTTTTACGAGTGATTGGGGGATCACATGTCCAGTTTACAGATTGGGGCCGTACGGCCCTCCGATGGCACGTCCGCAAATCCAGACCATCCTGACTGGGGCGCAACCGGCACGGAACTGCTGAGACTGGCGGACAGCGGGCTGGGGCCGGATGGCGAAATGGCGGGTGGGGACCGGCCGAACCCGCGCGAACTGTCCAACATACTGTCAGCCCAGACCGGAGAAACGGCGAATGCCGCCGGAGCATCAGACTTTCTTTGGATCTGGGGTCAGTTCCTAGACCATGACCTGTCACTGACCGGCACCGAAAGCGGCGTGCGTGCGAACATTGAAGTTCCGGCAGGCGATCCGTTCTTCGATCCCTTTGGCACCGGCACCGCCATCATTCCGTTCACCCGGGTGGAACAGCACGACGGGGAATTCCTCAATGAGATCACCGCCTGCATCGACGCCTCGATGATCTATGGCTCAACCGCAGAGATGGTCGCCGCGATGCGGGGCGAAGGCGGCAAACTGAAGATGACCGAGGATCATTTCCTGAACCTCGAAGGCGACGGTTTCCTGACCGGCGATGTCCGCGCTGCCGAAAACGTTGCCCTGACCTCGATGCACACGCTGTTCACCCGCGAGCACAACCGGCTGGTCGAGGAGCTGGCGGCAAGGGATCCGTCGCTGACGGATGATCAGCTGTTTGAGGCCGCCCGCGCCCGGGTCGAGGCGCTGGTGCAAGCCATCACATTCAAGGAGTTTCTGCCGGTCCTGCTGGGCGAAAATGCCTTTGGCGCCTACCAGGGCCATGACCCGGATGTGAACCCGGGGATTGCGATCGAATTCTCCAGCGCCGTCTACCGGCTCGGGCACACCCTGCTGTCGGCCAACCTGCAGCGGGTCACCGAAAACGGCACCCAGCTGGACCCGCTGGCGCTGCGCGATGCGTTTTTTCAGCCGCATCTGGTCAGCCAGAATGGCATGGTCGAAAATGTCCTGCGCGGGGCGGCCACCCAGACTTCCGAAGCCATCGACACCAAGGTGGTGGAGGACGTGCGCTCCTTCCTGTTCGGGCCGCCGGGCGCGGGCGGGCTGGATCTGGCGGCGCTGAACATCCAGCGCGGGCGCGACATGGGCGTGGCCAGCTATAATGAGCTGCGCGAGGCTCTGGGCCTGCCGCGTGCGGAACGCTTCTCTGACATTACCTCCGACGCTGTACTGGCCGCCAAGCTGGAACAGGCTTATGGCGATACAGATCTGGTGGACGCCTGGATCGGCGGCCTGGCCGAGGACGCCTTTGGCAGCGGGCTGCTGGGGCAGACGTTCTCGCTTGTCATGATTGATCAATTTACCCGGCTGCGCGATGGCGACCCGTTCTGGAGCGAGGGCCGCGACGGCATCCCGGCAGACGAGCTGAAGGCGCTTTGGGACACGACGCTGTCAGACGTTATCCTGCGCAATACTGATGTTCAGAACCTGCAAAAAGATGCCTTTGCCGCAATGGACAGGATCGCGGGCACTGCCGGCGATGATGTTCTCAGCGGCGGCTCCGGGCAGGATTTCATCTTTGGCCGCAAGGGTGCGGATGTCCTCTCCGGCAAGTCCGGTGATGACGACCTGCAAGGGGGCGGCGGCAGGGACATCCTGGCCGGAAACCGGGGCAGCGATTGCCTGGACGGCGGCAGCGGCGCGGACAGGCTGAAGGGCGGCGGCGCAGCCGACTTCCTGTCAGGCGGCAGCCACAATGACGTTCTGAGGGGCGGATCAGGCCGCGACACCCTGGAAGGGGGCACGGGAAACGACACACTTGCCGGCGGCAAGGGAAATGATGTGCTGACCGGCGGTGAGGGCGCGGACTGCTTCGTGTTCAACACCCGGAAATCAGGCGCGGACACGATTACCGACTTCGAGCTTGGCGTCGACCGGACCAAAATCATCGGCCCGCATTCGTGGAGCGCACAGGCGATGGACACGGACGACGGGCTGGTCTTTGCGTTCGCGGACGGCTGCTCTGTGACGTTCGAAGGCATCACGCTAAGCGACTGGCAGGACGCCGGGGCAAGCTTTTTCTAGGCCCGTCAGCCGGCCGCAGTATACAAAAAGCCCCCGGCGCGGAAATTACAGGCGCCGATCGGAAACTTTCCGCCAGCCAGCGCCGGCCGATGTCGCAGGTCCCCGGTCCGCTGACGCAATCGAAGGACAGGCGCGCCTGCGCGCGGGCCTAACATTCCCGATCATCCCGCCGTCAGGACACCGATCCTGACCGGACGGCAACCGGCATCGGGGAGGACGCGCCGCCATGAAAGACAAGACAACCACCACCGAACAGGCGATGGCGCTGATCCGGGACGGGGATGTCGTGACCACCACCGGGTTCGTGCAAAGCTGCATCCCGGAGATGCTGCACGCGGCGCTGGAAAAGCGGTTTCTGGACCAAGGCGCCCCCCGCGACCTGACCCTGATCATGTGCGCCGGCGCCGGCGACAGCAAGGGGCTGGGCACCGGGCGGCTGCATCACGACGGCCTGTTGCGGCGGGTGATTGCCGGCAATTTCGGCCGCATGCCCAAGGTCGCCCAGGCCGCGCAGGAAAACAAGATCTGCGGCTACAACCTGCCGCAGGGGGTGATCTCCCAGCTTTACCGCGCCTGCGCCGCGGGCCAGCCCGGCCTGTTCTCCAAGGTCGGACTGCACACCTATGTCGACCCGCGCCACGGCGGCGGCAAGGTCAACAAGGTGACCGAAGAAGACATCGTCAAATACGTCCAGGTCGATGGCGAAGACTGGCTGTTCTACAAGGCCACCAAGATCGACGTTGCCTTCATCCGCGGCACCAGCGCCGACCGCTCCGGCAACATCAGCATGGAACGCGAGGCGCTGACGCTGGATTGCCTGGCCCAGGCGATGGCGGCCCACAACAACGGCGGCATCGTCATCGCCCAGGTGGAGCGCATCGTCGAGGACGGCTCGATCAAACCCAAAGACGTGAAGATCCCCGGCCTGCTGGTGGACTGCGTCTGTGTCGCCGATGACCCGGAGATGCACCGGATGAACTACGGCGTGCAGCACAATCCGGCGCTGTCGGGCGAAATCCGGGTGCCCTTGGGCGGCATCCCCAAGATGCCGCTGGATCAGCGCAAGATCATCGCCCGCCGCGCCGCCTTTGAACTGCCGCCCAACGGTGCCGTGAACCTCGGCGTCGGCGCGCCCGACGGTGTGGCCGCCGTGGCCAACGAGGAAAAAGCCACCCCCTACATCACCCTGACCACAGAGGCCGGCGCCGTTGGCGGGGTGCTGGCAGGCGGCTCCAGCTTCGGCTCCTCGGCCAATGCTGACGCCATCATCGACCAGAACCAGATGTTCGATTTCTACGATGGCGGCGGGCTGGACCTCACCTGCCTCGGCATGGCCGAATGCGACGCCGAGGGCAGCGTCAACGCTTCCCGCTTCGGCGGCCGCCTGAACGGCTGCGGCGGCTTCATCAACATCTCGCAGAACTCCCGCGCCGTGGTCTTTGCCGGCACCTTCACTGCGGGCGGGCTGAAGGTTGCTGTGGAAAACGGCGAGCTGCGCATCGTTCAGGAAGGCCGCAACAAGAAATTCGTGCGGCTGATCGAACAGATCACCTTTTCCGGGCCTTACGCCTCGCAGCGCTCGCAGCCGGTTCTTTACGTGACCGAACGCTGCGTGCTGCAGCTGACCCCCAAGGGGCTGGAGCTGATCGAGATCGCTCCCGGCATAGACCTGCAGCGCGACATCCTGGATCAGATGGAATTCAGGCCGATCATCGAAAACGTCGCCCTGATGGATGCGCGCATCTTCCGGGAGGAGCCGATGGGGCTGATGAACGACCTCTTGAACCTCAATCTCTCCGAACGCGTCACCTATGACGCCGCCCGCCACACCATGTTCGTCAACCTCGAGGGCTGGAGCGTCCGCAAGAAGCAGGACGCCGAGGATCTGGCCCGCGTGCTGCAGGACGCCTTCGCCCGGAGCGGCCGGGACGTGAACATGGTGATGAACCAGAACGGCTTCCGCATCGCCGAGGATCTGCAGGACGACTATGCCGCCCTGGTCGGCGAAAAGCTGGAGGCAAACAGTGCCTCGATCGCTCATTACACCACCAGCGCCTTCATGCGGCTGAAGATGCAGGGCGAACTCGCCAGCCGCAGTGTGCAGCCGCATATCTTCGAAAGCGGCGAGGAAGCGCATCAGGCCATTTGGGGCTCCTGAAGCGGCCGCGGCCGGCCCCAGCCCATGATGGGGCCGGCGCCGCATTTCTCTGGCCGCACCCCGCCCTTCCCGCCCCCAATGGCACCGCTCCCGGGACCGGAGCACACCCCGAAACCCATCACACAGGGGCTGGCAACTCCTTATATTCATTTCCGTTTCCTGCCCGGCACCCTCTGGCTGCAAGGTCCTTCAGAGACCTGCTGGCAGGTTATTTGCGGGCCTTTAGAGAAGAACTGCATTTTTTTTCAAAAACCCTCTTGCACGCCCCCGCAACAAACTTTAGACAGCGCCTCACCGATGGGGTGTAGCCAAGTGGTAAGGCAGCGGTTTTTGGTACCGTGTACCGTAGGTTCGAATCCTACCACCCCAGCCATCGGCCTCTCACAAAAGAAACTAAGCACCCGTTAGCCCCGAAAAGGCCCCCGGTTTCGGCCCCAGTGTTTTGGCGTACTGTTAGCGGCTTCAGAACGGGTGCCCAGGGTGGGTCGGGAGGCCCCCAGTATACCGCTGGAGGCCATCGCCACGGGTTAGAGCAAGCTGAAGTCCACACCGTTCGCCCAATGATCCCAGTCGTCGCGCTTGTTATCCGCCGCCGACCCCTCGATCAGATGTTCTGGCCGACAGCACAGTTGATTCCCACCCCCTTTGCCTGAAAGACGGTTTCGCTGCAGAGAGTGCGGGACTTGGCCATGGCCGCGCCCTTGGCGAGGGAAAATTCACACTGCCCTTCTGCCCCGCCAACTCCTCCGCCGTTTCCGCCGCGCTGCGATCAGGTCGCGGGGTTTGCATCCGCACGATCCGGCCCGGAATTACGCGCTGAAGCAGAAATTGCACGCATACCGTGCGTAGCCGCCGCCAAACTTCAGACAGCGGCAAACCGCCTTGCGAGGCTGCAGCAAGGCGGCCTGAACAGCCTACACAGTGCCCGGTTGAAGAGTGACGCAAGGTCACTTATGATGCCGGAACGCACGCAGGCTTGCTGCTGATGCAACGTGCTGAACCTCCCCTTCAATATTTTACAATCAGTAATTGCAAAACAAATTAAGGCAATGCAATATGATGGTGATTTAATATTAGATGCAACAATCGTTCAGTGGGGTTGACGGATGACTGTCTTTCTCAAGATTTGCCGGTTTGGAGCTTTTGGCGTCTTTGATGCGCAAGGGGAAAACGTACAGCTGGGGGCCAAGCACCAGGCGCTGATGTCGCTGCTGTCCACGGCCGACGGAGGGATACGGACGCGGGCGTTTCTGGAGAAGACACTGTGGTGCCTGGCACAGCCGGAGCAGGCCAAGGCCAGCCTGCGCACGGCGCTGTCGACGCTGCGGCGGCACCTGGGGCCGGAGGCGGCCAAGCTGCTGTTTGCCAACCGCGAACGGGTCATTCTGGACCTGACCCGGGTGGAGCTGGACAGCTGCGCTGGCAGTTCGGAATTCATGGAAGGTTTTGAGCTGCCTCATGAATCCGTCTTCAATAGCTGGCTGTCGGACACCCGAGCGGAGTTTTCCCGCAGTTCCGCGCACCCGGTGCCGCAGGCTGGTGCCGCTCCGGGGCGGGTGATCCTGGACAGATTGCTGCCTTCGATTGCGGTTCTGCCCTTTGTTCACCGGTCGCCGGGGGCCGCGGATGCGCCGCTTGGATCGCTGATGTCCGAAGAGCTGTCGCGGCACCTGTCGCGCAGCTGGGCTTTCTCGGTGACGTCCTACCTCGCCTCACGCCAGTTCGACCCGGAAAAGGTGCGCCCGGCCGAGGTGTCCTCGGTTGCGGGGGTCGACTACCTGATTTCGGGAACGGTCACCAGCGACGGCGGCCGGTTCCGCGCCGAAATAGACCTGCATGATGCGGTCCGCGAGAAGGTGATCTGGTCGCGCAGCTTTGACGGCAGCAAGAGCAGCCTGATGGAGGGGCGCAGCTCCGTCCTGCGCAACGCGACGCTGCAGATCGGCCAGACCGCCGCGGGCGAGGCGGTCCGGCTGGCCGGGTTCAAGCCGCTGAAGGCGCTGGAAAGCCATGTGCTGCTGATGGCGGCGATCTCACTGATGCAGGAAATGGACGCGGGCAAATTTCAGCGCGCGCATGAAATCCTGTCCCATCTGCTGGAGCGCGAGCCGAACCATGCGCTGCCGCTGACCTGGATGGGATTCTGGCATGTGATGCGGGTGGAAAAGGGGCTGTCGCCGAACCGGGAGGAGGACAGCCGTCTTGCCAGCAGGATGGCGGACGCGGCCATTGACGCGGCGCCCGCGTTCTCACTGGCCCACACCCTCAAGGGGCTCATCTCCAGCCACCTGACCTTCCGGTTCGACCTGGCGCAGGACGCTTATGACCTGGCGCTGCGCGACAACCCGAACGAAGCCCTGGCGCTGCTGCTCAAAGGGGCGACGCTGGCGTACCAGGATATGCCGGACGCGGCGGTGCAAATGACAGATGCGGCGCGGCAGCTGACCCCCTTGGGACCGCAGTGCTATTATTTTGACGCGATTTCGGCCCTGGCACATTTGTCGGCCCGCAATTACGGCCGCGCGATCGAACTGGCCGACCGCTCGCTGGAGGCCAAGGGCGCCTTCCCGGTGCCGCTGCGCTCCAAGGCGATTGCCTTGCAGATGTCCGGGCGGGGCGACGAGGCCCGGAGCACGGTGCAGAAGCTGCTGGAGGCCGCGCCGAAGTTCTGCCTGTCGCAATTCCAGCGTGACAACCCCGCCGCGATGAGCCCTGCGGGACCGGAATGGGCCTCTGCCCTGCGGCAGGCCGGGGTGCCGGAGTAACCCTGGCCGGGCGCCGCCAAGCCCCGGCTGCCGGGTGACGCTGGGAAATGCGCATCTGGCCCACATCTTTTGCCGAAAGGCCAGGATAAACGTGTTAGCATCCGGTAGAACCCGGCGGCTGGCCGGGCCGGCAATGACCCGCAAAGGGCGGCGCAGGGAGAGGGCGTGAGCGAACATCTGGAATTTGAACGGCGCTTCTCGGGCTTCGGGCCGGCGGTCCGGCCCGAGGAACGGACACAGGAGATTCTCGACATTGTGGACGGCTTCATGCACCGCTGGGGCTACTCGGCCAGCAATCTGATCGGCGCAGAGCTGACAGTGGGGCATCTTGGCGGCAGTCCGGAAGGGGCCCCGGACCTGATATTCCGCATGGCGGCGCTGGACTATTTCGAAATTGTCATCCGCAGCGGCAACGGCACCGTCAGCTATGGCGGCTGGCTCACCGGCACCTTACCGGTCTCGGTGTCCAGTGAGCAGGTCAACGGCCGCCCGGTTCTGCTTACCGCCTGCCGCGAGGGCGGCCGGATCCGCCACGTGTTCGATCCGCTGGCCGGGTACCGTCCGGTGGCGGATGCCGCTAACCTGCCGTTGCATGCTGTGTGGCGGCTCTCGGACCCGGCCTAGGCGCAGCCCCAAGACGCTTGCGGTCATCTGCTCCGGCACCGCCGCGCCGCTGCCGGCCGGTAAAATACAACGGACTTTCCCGCGCCTGCTCATGCTTTCTTTAGAGTCTTTCTGGCCTTCTAGCACAAATATGCAGGCGGGCGGACTTGCACCTGCAATCCCTGACCAGTCCCGCGCGCCAGCGGGGTGCCCCATGACTGGCCCGGGTTCAGATAGAAGCGGGCGGATGCATTGGGTGAGACGATGACCATTGAAAAAGACGTTCCGGCGCGGCGCCGTTTCCGGCTGTTTTCCAGTATTGGCGCCAAGATCACGCTGATCCTGATGACGATGGGCGCTGCCTGCGCCGTGGGCGGCATCCTGGTCACACTGGTGTTTGCGCAGACCGGCCGCGAAATGCAGGTTCTGACGCAAGAGAAAGTCCCGCAGCTGGAGCTGAGCAGCCGCCTGGTAAATGCCGCAGGCCAAGCCAAAAACACGATGATCGGCGTTCTGCAGGCCGGATCGGTTGAGGATCTGGCCCAGGCCGAGGAAAAGGCCGCCGCCGCCATCGCGCATCTGAACAGCACGGTCGCCGGGCTGCCCGCAGGGGAGCAGGCCCAATTCGCACCGGAGGCCGCTGCCGCTGCTGAACGGCTCAATAACCTGATTGCCGCGCGCAAGGGCGCCTTCGCCAACCAGGTTGCAATCGACACCCGGACCGCCCGCCTGCAGACCCTCAGCCAGGCGGTGCAGGACAAGCTTGTCATGGTCGCCTCCGAAGCCCGCAACAGCCTGATGGACGGCGGCGAAGAGACCATCATCCAGGTCGATGAGGTCCTGAACGATCTGGTGGAGCAGCAATTCGGCGGACTGCAAACGCTGCTGGAAGCACGCGCGGACATCAGCATCCTGTCCGGCGCGGCGCTGGCACTGGGGCATGTGCGCGACGTCCCGACCAAAGGGGCGCTCAAGAAAATGGCCAAAGACGCGCTGAAACGGCTGGAGCCGGTGCTGGGCCGGCTCGAAGAGCTGGGACTGGACGCCGGCCGGGTGCAAAAGGTCCGCGAGTCGGTGGAGCTGTTCCGCTATACTCTGACGGCCAGCCGCAAGGAGTTGAAGGACAGCCGCAAGGAGGTGCTGGCCGCCCGCAACGCCAGTGTGCGCCCGCTGACGCAGGCGATGGAGCGGATGGTATTCACCCTGTCGGTCGCAGCAACCCAGGCCAGTGCCGACAACCGCACCGCCATCCAGGGCTTGCTGGACAACCAGGTCGGCGTGCTGCAGCAGCTTCTGGAAATCAACGGCTGGATCAGCGCCTTTCAGGTTGCGGCGCTGGACATGGCCGCAGCGCATGAGATTTCCGCCGCCCGGGCCGCTGCCGGACCGCTGCAGGACGCCGCCGCTGCGCTGGCGGGCTACAGCGGGTTCAATGACGGGGTGTTTGCTCAGGAACTGGAAGGGATGATCGCGCTTGCCGATCCCTCGCAAGGCCTGCCGGTGTTCAAGGCCGCGGCGCTGGAGGCTGCGGCCGAAGCTGCCACCGCATCGCAGGCCACCGTGGACGCCGTGCTGGAATTTGCCGGCAAGGCGACCGCGCTCGGCGCCGAAAGCCAGCTGGAAATCGCCTCGATCGCGGACGGGCTTGCCAGCGACGTGACCGCAGCACAGCGGCAGCTGCAGATCCTGGCGGCTGTGGCGGCGGCGGTGTTTCTGGCGGCGCTGGTTCTGACCCGGATCCTGATCCTGCGCCCGCTGGCCGATATCAGCGGCACAACTGAGCGGCTGGCCGCCGGAAATCTGCGCCCGGTGACCGGTTACGAGCGCTCCAGCGATGAAATTTACCGGATCGCCACGGCGCTGTCGGTGTTCCGCGACGGGCTGGTGCAAAAGGCCGAAGTGGAGGCCGCAGCCGAAGCTGAGCGCGATGCGCGCCTGGCCGAGCAGACCGCCGCGGTTACGGCCATCGGCAGCGGTCTGGAACGGCTGTCGCAGGGCGATCTGACCTACCGCATCCGCGGCGAAATGGGCGAAGGCTATGCCAAGCTGCGCGACGATTTCAACGCGGCGCTGGAGAAGCTGGAGGCCTCGGTGAGCAGTCTCAGCGCCAGCGGCCAGTCGATTGCCGGCGGCAGCACCGAAATTTCCTCGGCGTCCCGCAACCTCTCCGAACGTTCGGAGCACACTGCCCAAACCCTGGCCGGAACCGCGGCGGCGGTGAACCAGCTTTCGGTTTCCATCGCCGGCACCGCACAGGCTTCGGGAGAGGCCTCCGCCTCGGTCGAGGCGGCACGCCAGAACGCCAATGAGAGCATTGAGGTGGTCAAGCGGACCTACGGCGCGATGGAGGCGATCAAGGAAAGCTCCGAGAAGATTTCCCGGATCATCGGCATGATCGAGGCAATTGCCCAGCAGACCAACCTGCTGGCGCTAAACGCCGGCGTCGAGGCGGCCCGGGCAGGCAATGTCGGCAAGGGGTTTGCCGTGGTCGCTTCGGAGGTGCGGACGCTGGCGCACCGGTCCAAGGAGGCCGCCACGGAAATCGCCGCCTTGGTGGAGGAAGCGGGCCAGAATGTCGAGCTTGGCGCCGATCTGGTCGAACAGACCCGCGCGGCGATCAGCGACATTTCTGCCTCTGTCGCCAGCGCGGCCGACCTTATGAAGTCCATTTCCCAGGCATCCTCGGAACAATCCGGCAGCCTGCAGGAGATCAACACCGCAATGGCCAATCTCGACGACGCCACCACCCGCAACGCGGCCCTGTTCGAGGAGGTCACCTCCTCCAGCCTGGGGCTGTCCAAGGAAGCTCAGGCCATGGCTGGCGCCATCGGCGCCTTCCGCACCCAAGCCGCGGCCCCCGGAGAGGGTGCCCGCGGCCAGGAGCAAGAGGAGATCTGGCGGCTGCAGGCCTGAGGCGGCGCTCGAAACAGCCCTGCCCTACTCCCCGGCAACGAAGCGGTAGCCGCTGCCGGACCGTTCTGCCCGCCCGATGCCGCCGCCCGGCAAGTGATAGCCAATCAGCCGCATCTGCTCCGCGGCCAGCTGATCCAGCAGGCGCAGGCGCGTCGCGGCCGCCGCTTGCGGATCCTGGTCCGAACCGACCGGCCAGGAGGGTTCTGCAAAGCTGACATGGTGATTGCCAACCGCGTCGCCCAGGATCAGGACGCTTTCACTGCCGCCGCGGACTTCAAAGGCCATATGCCCCGGCGTGTGGCCGGGGGTGGCGCGGGCGGCAACGCCGGGCAGGATTTCCGCCCCATCGGCGAACAGCTGCACCCTGTCCTCCAGCGCCTCCATCCGGCGGCGCGCCCCGGCGGCCATGGCAGCGCGGCTGCTGCCGATGCTGGCGGCCGTGTCCGGATCGTACCAGTAATCCCATTCATCCTGCCCCATCAGAAAGGCCGCCTCGGGGAACAGCAGTTCATCGAAATCGTCCAGCACCCCCCACAGATGATCCGGGTGGCAATGGGTAAAGACCACGTGGGTTACCTCCTCCGGGGCGACCCCGATGGCCTCCAGCGCCCCTGGCAGCTTGCCCGCGCTGTCCTGAAACCCCGGCCCGGAGCCTGCGTCAAACAGAACCACCCTGCCCTCGCCCCTGAGCAGGGTGACATTGACCTCTGGCATCAGCGGCCCCGCCCCGATCCCGTAGCGGTGCAGCAGCGGTTGCAGCGCCTCTGGGTCAAGCCCGCCAAAGATGAACTCCGGCGGAAGGGTCAGGTGGCCGTCCGACAGCGTTTCAATCTTCTTGGCCCCCAGCTCGATCCGGGCCAGCGCCCATCCCGGTGCCGCCGCCGCAGCCAGCCCCGCCGCAGCCGCCAGGCCGAAATTCCGTCTGCTTAAGGCCATCGCCCTTCCTCCCGCTTCAGTCAGACTGCATCAAATGCAAATATTCCATTTGATGAATTATAAGGCATGGCCGCAGCAACGCAAACGCCTGCATTGCCGCAGTCCTGCCAGACCGGCCAGCAGCGGCGCTAAACCAGCCCCAGAGCGGCGCAATGGCTGCGCAGCGCGGCGCAAAACCGCTGCGCGGCAGCGGTCAGCCGGTGCTCGCGGCGGGTGCACAGGCCAACCGGGCCCAAGGTGCTGTCCGTGTTCACCGGCAGCGCGGTCATGGTGCCTGCCTGCAGATCCGGCCGCACCACGCCGTGGCTGATGATCCAGACCGCCTGATGCGCCAGCACGAAGCGGCGTCCAAAGGAAGATGAGACCGTCTCGACCGGGAAGCGCGGCAACGCCAGCCCCTGCTCCAGAAACATCCGCTCGACCAGAGGGCGGATGATAGACCCTTCCGACGGCATCAGCACCGGGTAATCCTCAAACACCGCGGGCGGCAGATGGGCAGCCCCGGCCAGCGGGTGGCCTGCCGCGACCACCACCGCCACCCGCTCGCGGTACAAGGGGTCGAATTCCACCCCGGCCATCGTTTCCGGCGCGGGCAGCCGGCCGACCACCACATCCAGGCTGCCGCGGCGCAGCTGGTCGATCAGATACTGATTGCCGCCGGACATCACCAGAAACCGCCCCGGCGCCCTGCCTGCGCGCAGCTGCGCCAGCGTGTCGGGCACCAGATCCGCTGCCACTGTGGGCAGCGCCCCGATGGAGACCTGCGGCCCCTCCGCCTCCCCCAGACCCTGCAGCAGCGCCACCCCGTCACGCGCCAGCGCCAGGCTGCGCCCCGCATGATCCCGGAACAGCTCTCCATAGCTGCTGAGCCGGATGCCGCGGCCGTGTTTTTCCACCAGCGGCTTGCCGCAGACCGCCTCCAGCTCGCGCAGCGCCCGGGTAACAGCGGGCTGAGTCATGCCCAGCGCCTCAGCCGCCTGGGTGACGCTCAGCTTGCGGGCGACTTCAACGAAGACTTCAAGATGGCGCAGCTTCAAAGAGGACGAAAGTCTCATATCACCACAGGTATCATTTCATGCCTGATTGGGGATTATACAGATCACCTGCGGTATGCGATACTCCTGTGCAAAGGGAGACCGCAATGACGCAAGACCGATACGACCGCGGCATGCAAGTCCGGCGCAGGGTGCTGGGCGACGCCCATGTGGACCGCGCCGAGGCCGCCAAGACGGCGCTGGACCAGCCGTTTCAGGAGCTGATTACTGAGGCCGCCTGGGGCACGGTCTGGGCGTCGGACCGGATTTCCATGCGGGAACGGTCGATGCTGACATTGGCGCTGCTGGCAGCGACCGGCAATTTCGCTGAGATCCCGATGCACATCCGAGCCACCGCCCGCACCGGCGCCAGCCAGGCAGACGTGCAGGAGGCCTTCCAGCATGTGGCCATCTATGCCGGCGTGCCGCGCGCCAATCAGGCGCTGAAACTGGCCAAGGAAACCTATGCCGCAATGGCAGCCGAAGGGGAGGAGCCCGCATGAGCACGCCGCCGAAAGAGGGGGAGTTCTATCAGCGCGACCGCCGCTGGCACCCACCTGCCCTGTCGCAGGACTACAAGACCTCGGTCACCCGCTCGCCCAAATTCCCGCTGATCAGCCTGGAGAACACCGCCAGCGAGATCACCGGCCCGGTGTTCGGCCACAACGATTTCAACGCCACCGACAATGACCTGCTGAGCAATTTCGCCCAGCCCGGCGAAAGCCCGATCGGCGAGCGCATCATCGTGCATGGCCGGGTGCTGGATGAAAACGCCCGCCCGGTGCCGAAGACGCTGGTGGAGATCTGGCAGGCCAATGCCTCCGGCCGATACCGGCATAAGAAGGACAGCTATCTTGGGGCGCTGGACCCGAATTTCGGCGGCTGCGGCCGGACGCTGACGGATGCGAACGGCTGCTACCATTTCCGCACTGTAAAGCCCGGCGCTTACCCCTGGCGCAACTGGGTGAACGACTGGCGGCCCGCGCATATCCACGTTTCGGTCTTCGGCAGCGGTTTCGCCCAGCGGCTGATCACCCAGCTCTATTTCGAGGGCGACCCGCTGACTGCCCGCTGCCCGATCGTGAACACCATCCCGGACCCGGAGGCGGTTGAGATGCTGGTGGCCCGGCTCGACATGAACGCCACCATTCCGCTGGACACCATCGCCTATCGCTTTGACATCGTGCTGCGCGGGCGGCGGTCCACCCTGTTTGAAAACCGGCTGGAGGGAAACTGATGCGGCAGAAGCTGGAATACCTGAAAGAAACCCCCTCCCAGACCGCTGGTCCTTATGTCCATATCGGCCTGGCCCCTGGTGCTGCAGGGTTTGAGATCTACGATCAGGAGCTTGGCTGGGACATTGCAGGCCCCAATGCCAAAGGCGCGCGCATCCGGGTCGAGGGCGTGGTGACAGACGGCACCGGCTCGCCGGTCAAGGACGTGCTGCTGGAGGCATGGCAGGCCAATGCGGACGGCGTCTATGCCCACCCCGAACATCCGGGCGAGGTGGAGCAGGGGTTCCGCGGCTGGGGCCGGGTGATCACCGACTTTGAGACCGGCGAATGGGGATTTGACACCGTGAAGCCCGGGCCTGTGATGGGCCGGGGCGGGCAGATGATGGCGCCGCACATCAATCTGTGGATCGTCGCGCGCGGCATCAACGTCGGGCTGAATACCAGGGTCTATTTCGAGGACGAAGAAGAGGCCAATGCGGCAGACCCGGTGCTGAATGTGATAGAATGGGAGCGCCGCCGCGCCACACTGATCGCCAAGCGCGAGGCGCGGGACGGTCTGGCAGTCTACCGGTTCGACATCCGCCTGCAGGGCGAAGATGAGACCGTGTTTTTCGACATTTGAAGGGGAATTTCATGAGCACACCCTGCATCATCTGCGTGGCCATCACCGGCTCTGTCCCGACCAAGGAGAACAATCCGGCGGTACCTGTCACTATCGCGGAACAGATCGAAAGCACGCAGGAGGCGTTTGAGGCCGGCGCCTCGATTGCGCATTGCCATGTGAGGAATGACGATCAGACGCCGACCTCGGATCCGGAAAGATTCGCGCGGCTTATGGAAGGGCTTCAGAAACACTGCCCCGGCATGATTATACAGCTGTCGACAGGCGGCCGCTCCGGCGCCGGGCGCGAGCGCGGCGGCATGCTGCCCCTGCGCCCCGACATGGCATCGCTGTCGGTGGGCTCCAATAATTTCCCTACAAGGGTCTACGAGAACTCCCCCGATCTGGTGGATTGGCTGGCTTCTGAGATGCGCACCTATGAGGTGAAGCCGGAGATCGAGGCGTTTGACCTCTCGCACATCCACCAGGCGGTGAAGATGAACCGCGAGGGGCGCATTCCCGGCACGCTTTACGTCCAGTTCGTGATGGGAGTGAAGAACGCGATGCCGGTGGATAAGGACGTGTTCGACTACTACGTCAAAACCATGCAGCGGCTGGCGCCGGAGGCCCAGTGGTGCGGTGCCGGGGTTGGTCCGGGGCAGATCCTGGTCAACGAATGGTCGATTGCCGCAGGCGGCCATACCCGCACCGGGCTGGAGGACAACATGCGGCTGGACCGCGAGACGCTGGCCCCCTCCAACGCGGCGCTGGTGAAACGGGCCGCAGACCTGTGCGCGAAATACGAGCGGCCCGTCGCCACCTGGCAGCAGGCGCGCCAGATCCTGGAACTGCGCCCCGCCTGAATGCGCCCGCTTCGGGCCAGCGGCCCGAAGCCATGCCCAAGGCCGCCAGGCGGCCCGTCAGGGCAGCCGCGGGCGCGGGAGCGCCCCGCCGGGCTTGCTCAAACCTCGCCGGACAGATCCTTGAGGATCGGGCAATCCGGGCGGCTGTCACCTGCGCAGCCTTTGACCAGTTCGCCCAGCGTGTCGCGCATGGCCTGCAAGTCGGCGATCTTCTCCTCGATCTTGGCCAGATGCTCCAGCGCCAGCTGTTTCACATCGGCGCTGGCGCGGCTTTCGTCCTCGTAGAGCGCCATCAGGGTGCGGCAGTCCTCGATGGTGAAGCCCAGCGCCCGGGCCCGGCCCAGAAACGCCAGCTTGTGCAGATCGGTCTCGGCAAAGCAGCGGTAGCCGTTGGCGCTGCGGTGCGGTTTGATCAGGCCGATATCCTCGTAATAGCGGATCGTCTTGGCGGGCAGCCCGGAGCGGCTGGACACGTCACCGATGTTCATGCGCGCGCCTCCTGTCCGCCTGCAGCCGCTGCTGCGCGGGCAGTTTGGCCCTCCTCTATCGCCGGTTTCAGACGGCGCAGGCGCAGCGCGTTCGACAGCACAAACACGCTCGACAGCGCCATCGCGCCCGCGGCCAGCGCAGGCGACAGCAGCGGCCCGCCGAAGGGATACAGCACCCCGGCTGCCACCGGGATCAGCAGCACGTTGTAGCCAAAGGCCCAGACCAGGTTCTGGCGGATGTTGCGCATGGTGGCGCGGCTGACCGTCAGCGCATTCACCACCCCGCGCAGATCGCCGGAGACCAGCACCACATCGGCGGCCTCGATCGCCACGTCGGTGCCGGTGCCGATGGCAATGCCCGCATCTGCCGTGGCCAGCGCAGGCGCGTCATTGATGCCGTCGCCGACGAAAGCCAGGGTGCCGTGCTCCTGCTGCAGCTCTGCAATTGCGGTCACCTTATCCGCCGGCAGGCATTCCGCCTTCACCGCGTCAATGCCCAGCTGCGCGGCAATCGCCTGCGCGGTGGCCGCAGCATCGCCGGTGATCATCGCCACCTTCAGCCCCTGATCATGGAACGCCTTGATCGCGGCAGGGGTGCCCGGCTTGACCGGATCGGCCACCGCAATCACCGCCGCCGCCCGCCCGTCAATGGCTGCGTACAGCGGGGTTTCGCCGCGCTCTGCCAGCCGCTGCCCCTCAGCCTCAAGTGCGCCCAGCGCAATGCCTTCGCGGACCATCAGCCGGGCAGCGCCCACCAGCACCTCGCGCCCCTCGGCCCGGGCCCGCAGGCCATAGCCCGGGATCGCCTCAAAAGCATCCGCCTTGGGCAGGCCCTTGCCTGCCGCTGCCGTGATGGCGCGGGCGATGGGATGCTCCGACTGCGCCTCCGCCGCGCCGGCCAGACGCAGCACCTCGTCCCGGCTGAAGCCCTCGGCACAGACCAGCGCAGTCAGCGACGGGCGCCCCTCGGTCAGGGTGCCGGTCTTGTCGAGCGCCACCACCTGCACTTCCTGCAACCGCTGAAGCGCGTCACCCTTGCGGAACAGAACACCCATCTGCGCCGCGCGCCCGATGCCCACCATGATCGACGTCGGCGTTGCCAGCCCCATCGCGCAGGGGCAGGCAATGATCAGCACCGAGACGCCGGCCACCAGGGCCAGCGGCAGCGACGGCGCCGGGCCGAACAGCGACCAGGCCAGCACGGTCAGCGCCGCAACCGCAATCACCGCGGGCACGAACCACAGGGTGATGCGGTCGACCATCCCCTGCACCGGCAGCTTGGCGCCCTGCGCCTGCTCCACCATGCGGATAATCTGCGCCAGAACGGTGTCGCGGCCCACGCGGGTGGCGCGGAATTCCAGTGCCGAATTGCCGTTGATGGTGCCCGCCGTCACCTCGTCGCCCGGAGCTTTCGCCACCGGCACCGGCTCGCCGCTGATCATGCTTTCATCAATGTAGGAGCTGCCCGAGACAATCTCGCCGTCAACCGCGATGCGTTCGCCCGGGCGGACACGGATCAGGTCGCCTGCCCCGATCTCCTCCACCGGCGTCTCCACCGCCTCGCCAGCGGCGACAACCATGGCGGTTTTCGGCTGCAGCCCGGCCAGCTTGCGGATGGCGGCGCCGGTGCGCCCCTTGGCGCGCGCTTCCAGGAAACGCCCGGTCAGGATCAGCACCACAATCACCGCCGCGGCCTCGTAATAAACATTGGCGGTGCCTGCCGGCAGCAGCCCGGGCGCAAACGTGGAGATAACCGAAAACCCGTAAGCCGCAGAGGTGCCCAGCGCCACCAGCGCATTCATATCAGGCGCGCCCCGGAACAGCGCCGGGAAACCCTTGGTGTAGAACTGCCGCCCCGGCCCTGCCAGCACCAGGGTGGTCAGGGCAAATTGCAGCAAATAACTGTTTTGCATACCGATATTGGCCGCCACCCAATGATGCAGCGCCGGAATGATGTGGCCGCCCATCTCGATCAGGAAGACCGGCAGCGTCAGCACCGCCGCGATCAGCACCTGCCGCCCCAGCGCGGCAATCTCATCCGCCTTGCGCTGGCTTGCTTGCTCCGCCTCATCCGGGGCGCCGCTGCTCAGCCGCGCCGGATAACCCGCTTCTGTCACCGTGCGGGCCAGGTCCGCGGCGCGGACCGCCCCGGTCAGGAACCGGACCTGCGCGGTTTCGCTGGCCAGGTTCACACGCGCCTCCAGCACGCCCGGCACAGCCAGAAGCGCCCGCTCCACCCGCCCCACACAGGACGCGCAGGTCATACCGCTGAGCGCCAGGGTCACCTCGGACTCAGCCGCCGGATAGCCTGCGGATTGCAGCGCATCCGTCAGCTGAACCAGTTTCACCTCCGGCGCGGCCTCAACCTGGCCGGTTGCGTTTGCAAGGTTCACGGAAGCCGCCTCAACCCCGTCAACGGCCGCCAGGGCACGTTCGGCACGCCCGGCACAGCCTGCGCAGCTCAGGTTGGTGATTTGCAGTGATATACGGGTGTTTTCTGACATGGGAGACCTGCGGTTTTGTCCTATGCTGGATCATATGAGGGTTCCAGTCAGGGGAAGGTCAAGACCCCGCGGCAAGATTCCTTCCCAAAACTGGAAGCCTGCGGGCAAGCAGCTGGAAAACGAAGGTTTTGCCTTCCTTGACCGATGGCGCGGACCGCTGCTCAGCCGTCGCATTCGGGGCCAAGCCCAGCACGCCGGGACTGATAGGGTGCCGAGGCGGCGCTTGCGTGCGCCGGCCTGCAAATGTAACGCTGAGGCAATCAGACCCGCGGTGCTGCTGCTGGCAACGCATTCACCCCGGTCCCGCCCTGCGGCGGCCCGGCCCCGGAGAATATGGACGAAGGACCAGTCACATGATCAAAACCCGCGCCGCCGTTGCGGTTGCCCCCGGCAAACCGCTGGAAATCATGGAGGTGAACCTCGAAGGCCCCAAGGCGGGTGAGGTTCTGGTGGAAATCAAGGCAACCGGCCTCTGCCACACCGATGAATTCACCCGGTCGGGCGATGACCCCGAAGGCATCTTCCCGGCGATCCTGGGCCATGAGGGCGCAGGCGTCGTGGTCGAAGTCGGCGAAGGCGTGACCAGCCTGAAGCCCGGCGACCACGTGATCCCGCTTTACACGCCCGAATGCCGCGAGTGCGAATACTGCCTCAACCCCAAAACCAACCTGTGCCAGGCGATCCGCTCCACCCAGGGCCAGGGCCTGCTGCCCGATGGCACCACCCGCTTCTCGATGCTGGATGGCACCCCGATCCATCACTACATGGGCTGCTCGACCTTTGCGAACCACACCGTGGTGCCGGAAATCGCGCTGGCGAAAATCCGGGCGGACGCGCCGTTTGACAAGGTCTGCTACATCGGCTGCGGTGTCACCACCGGTATCGGCGCGGTGATCAACACCGCCAAGGTGGAAATCGGCTCGCGCGCGGTGGTCTTTGGCCTCGGCGGCATCGGCCTCAACGTGATCCAGGGCCTGCGGCTGGCCGGTGCCGACCAGATCGTCGGCGTCGACCTGAACCCGGGCAAGGTCGAAATGGCCACGAAATTCGGCATGACCGATTTCGTCAACCCGGCTGAGGTCGAAGGCGATCTGGTGGCGCATCTGGTCGAGCTGACCGGCGGCGGCGCGGATTATACCTTTGACGCTACCGGCAACGTGCAGGTCATGCGCACCGCGCTGGAATGCGCCCACAAGGGCTGGGGAGAAAGCATCATCATCGGCGTGGCGCCCGCAGGGGCCGAGATTTCGACCCGCCCGTTCCAGCTGGTCACCGGCCGGGTCTGGAAAGGCACCGCCTTCGGCGGCGCGTCCGGGCGCACCGACGTGCCGAAGATCGTCGACTGGTACATGGACGGCAAGATCGAGATCGACCCGATGATCACCCACAAGCTGACTCTGGATCAGATCAACGAAGGCTTTGACCTGATGCACGAGGGCAAGTCGATCCGCGCCGTGGTCGAATTCTGATCCCCAGGATTGATGTGAAACAGATGAAACGCAGGCCCGGGAGCCTGCGTTTTTTTCGCGCAAAAGTTGTCAGCTGACAATTAGTGTTCGCTTGCGGTTTCCACCGCATCCAGCCTGACACCGTAGCCCCAAAGCCGGCGCAGGTGCTTCAGCACCTCTTCCTGTTCCTCTTCATCCAGGTGGATGCCGTCGCGCACGGTGTGGGTCAGTTTCAGCTCCCGGTCGCCGCGCAGGTCCGCGTCCGTCACCTGAATGTCCGGTTCCAGATAGGCCAGGTCATACTGCTTGGCCAGATCGCGCCGGATCGCCTTATAGCCGGCCCGGTTGTGAATCTGGCTGACAACCAGATTGGGCAGATCCGCGTCATTGGTCAGCGTGAACAGCTTGAATTTGCGGATCAGGTTCGGAGACAGGAACTGCTGGATGAAGCTTTCGTCGCGGTAATTCGCCCAGGCATCGCGCAGCACACCGCGCCAGTCCGGGTTGCCGGCAAAATCCGGGAACCATTCACGGTCTTCGTCGGTCGGGTTCTGGCAGATCCGGCGGATGTCCTGCATCATCGCAAAACCCAGCGCATAGGGGTTGATGCCCGAATAGCGCGGATCGTCGTACTCCGGCTGCATCACCACATTGGTGTGGCTGTGCAGCATCTCCATAAAGGCGCCTTCGGTGATCTGGCCCTGCTCATAAAGCTTGTTGATGATGTAGTAATGCACAAAGGTCGCGCAGCCCTCGTTCATCACCTTGGTCTGCTTCTGCGGATAAAGGTACTGTGCCAGCATCCGCACGATGCGCAGGATCTCGCACTGCCAGGGCTCCAGCTTCGGGCTGTGCTTCTCCAGGAAATACAGCAGGTTTTCCTGCGGCAGGTTCATCTGCTTGCGGCGCGCGCTGAAGGAGGCGTCCTCTGGCTGTTCCAGCTTGTCCCGGCCCAGAGTGGAGTCGGTCCAGATATCCAGCACGCTCTGGCTGCTTTCATAGCCCTCGCGCACCTTCTGCATGGCGACCAGCTCCTCGCTGGTCGGTTTGGGCGGGCGGCCATAGCGGAACACGCCCTGAGACTGAAGCGCATGGGCGGCGTCCAGCACCTCCTCCACCGCGCTGAGGCCGTAACGCTGCTCGCAGGCGGCGATGTAGTTCTTGGCAAAGGCCAGATAGTCGTGAATGCCCGCGGCATCGGTCCATTGCTGGAACAGGTAGTTGTTCTTGAAGAAATGGTTATGGCCGAACGCCGCATGCGCCATCACCAGGGTCTGCATCGCCATGGTGTTTTCTTCCATGTTGTAGCTGATGCAGGGGTTCGAATTGATCACGATCTCATAGGCCAGGCCCTGGCGGCCGGTCCGGTACAGCGCCTCGTCGCGGGCGAAATGCTTGCCGAAGGACCAGTGCTGATACATCAGCGGCAGGCCGACGCAGGAATAGGCGTCCAGCATCTGCTCGGCTGAGATGATTTCGATCTGGTTGGGATAGACATCCAGCCCGAGGTCTTCGAGCGCGATCTGCTCGATTGCGTCGCGCGCCTTCTCCATCAGCTCGAAAGTCCATTCCGGCCCGTCGAACAGCGGCGTGCGCGCCGTTTCAGCTGCCTGCATACTGCGCTCCCTTAACCTTGGGGAGGAAGAACTCCCGGAAAATCGGATAGATATGGCCCGGCTGCGAAACCCGCTGCATCTCGAAATGCTGCGCCTGCGCCTTCACCTCGCGGTAGTTCTGCCACAGGTCTTCGCCTGCTTCGGGGTTGTTCAGCAGCATCTCCGCCGCCTCATCGACGATTTCCACATAGGCATAGAACTGGCTGACCGGCAGCAGGTCGTTCAGCAGCAGCTTCTTGCACCTGACCGAGTCATTGCCGAAGTTTTCCCCGTCCGAGGCCTGGGCGCCGTAGATGTTCCATTCATCCGGCGGATAGCGCTCCTCGATGATCTCCTTCATCTTCTCCAGCGCGGTGGAGACAATGGTGCCGCCGGTTTCGCGGGCATAGAAGAAGGTCTCCTCATCCACTTCCTGGGCGTGGTGGGTATGGCGCACAAAGACCAGCTCTGTGTGCTCATAGCAGCGTTCCAGAAACAGGTGCAGCAGCAGGAAGAAGCGTTTCGCCAAGTCCTTCTCGCGCTCCTGCATGGAGCCGGAGACATCCATCAGGCAAAACACCACGGCGCGGGAGTTGCGGATCTTTTCCGGGACAAAGGTGTCGTACCGCAGGTCCAGCGGGTCGATATAGCCGACCACCTTGCGTTTGCGGATGATGCCGTCGAGCTTTTTCCGCAACGCCTCCAGGAAGTCTTCCTGCGGCGGTGTGCGGTCGTCCAGCGCCTCCAGTTCGGCGATCTGCTCCTCCAGGTCGCGCTGGGACTTGGTGGTGGGACGCTGCAAGGCGATCCGGCGGCCCAGAGAGTTGCGCATGGTGCGCACCAGGTTGAGGTTGTTGGGAGTCCCGGCAGTTGTCAGGCCGGCGCGGCGGGTTCCGATGGTCTCGGTTTCCACCGTGGCCTTTTCCACAAGGTCCGGCAGCTCCAGCCCTTCGAACAGGATTTCCAGATATTCCTCCTGAGTCAGGGTGAAGGAAAACTCGTCCTCGCCATCGCCCTCCTCAGAGGCCTTGCGGCCGCCCTGCCCGGCGCCGCCTTGCGGCCGTTTGATGGTGTCGCCGACAACAAAATCCTTGTTGCCGGGCAGCACGTGGCGGCGCAGGCCGCCCTTGGAGGAATGGAAGAACCGCGGCTCCTTCAGCCCCCTCGACGGGATTGTGACCTTTTCGCCGCCGTCCGGGACACCGCTTCCGCTTTGGATCGACTTCCCGCGGACCGACTGGTCGACACGCTCCTTAATATTCTCTCGGGCCCGCCGCAGGAACCGCTGGCGGTTCCCGAGGCTCTTGCCCTTCGGATTGGCGCGCCTGTCGATGAAATGATGCATGTTGCACAGCGCTCCTCTTTAGCCCGCCTTGTTGACGCGCATGTACCATTCGACCAGGCGCCGGACCTGGCGGTCGGTGTAGCCGTGGCCGCGCATCCGCTCGACGAACTCCTGGTGCTTGCTCTCGGTTTTGCTGTCTTTCTTGGACCCAAAGGAGATCACCGGCAGCAGTTCCTCGACCTGGCTGAACATGTGCTTCTCGATCACGTCGCGCAGCTTCTCATAGGAGTTCCAGGCCGGGTTCGAGCCGGTATTGGCGCGGTGGCGCAGCGCGAACTTGACCACCTCGTTGCGGAAGTCCTTGGGATTGGCGATGCCGACCGGCTTCTCGATCTTGCTCAGCTCCGCATCCAGCACCTCGCGGTTGTAAAGCTGGCCGGTATCCGGATCCTTGTAGTCCTGCTCTTCGATCCAGGCATCGGCATAGGCGATGTAGCGGTCAAAGACGTTCTGGCCGTATTCGGTATAACTTTCGAGGTACGCCTTCTGGATTTCGTTGCCGATGAACTCCTCATAGCGGGGCGCCAGCTCGGTCTTGATGAACTCAAGATACTTCTGCTCCGTCTCTTGCGGGAACTGCTCGCGCTTGATCATCTGCTCCAGCACATACATCAGATGCACCGGGTCCGCCGCTACCTCGTTGGTGTCGAAGTTGAAGGTGGTCGACAGCACCTTGAAGGCAAAGCGTGTGGAGATGCCGTTCATGCCCTCGTCGACGCCGGCCCGGTCCTGGTATTCCTGCACCGTCTTGGCCTTGGGATCGGTGTCCTTCAGGCTTTCGCCGTCATAGACGCGCATTTTCGAGTAAAGATTGGAGTTCTCATGCGGCTTCAGGCGGGTCAGCACCGAGAAGCGGCTGAGGATCTTCAGCGTCTCCGGCGCGCAGGGCGCGTTGCGCAGCTCGCTGTTCTCGATCAGCTTTTCATAGATCGAGGTTTCGTCCGAGACCCGCAGGCAGTACGGCACCTTGACGATCGACACCCGGTCGATGAAGGCCTCGTTGTTCTTGTTGTTCTTGAAGGACTGCCATTCGCTCTCATTCGAGTGCGCCAGGATCAGGCCGCTGAAGGGGATGGCGCCGAAGCTTTCGGTGCCCATGTAATTGCCTTCCTGGGTCGCCGTCAGCAGCGGGTGCAGCATCTTGATCGGCGCCTTGAACATCTCGACGAATTCCAGGATGCCCTGGGTCGCCCGGTTCAGGCCGCCGGAGAAGCTGTAGGCATCCGGATTGTCCTGGCTGAAATGCTCCAGCTGGCGGATGTCGACCTTGCCGACCAGGGTCGAGATGTCCTGGTTGTTTTCATCGCCCGGCTCCACCTTGGCCACGCAGATCCGGCGCAGCCGCGACGGGTGCAGGCGCACAACCGAGAACTTGTTGATATCGCCGTCGAATTCATCCAGCCGCTGCACCGCCCAAGGCGACATCAGCCCCGGCAGCCGGTGCTGGGCAATGCCGTATTCTTCCTCCAGCACCTTGCCCATGCGGACCGGATCGAACAGGCCCAGCGGGCTTTCGAAAATCGGCGAGATCTGATTGCCGGCCTTCAGCACATAGATCGGCTGGTCTTCCATCAGCCGCTTCAGGCGTTCCGCCAGCGAGGATTTGCCGCCGCCGACCGGCCCCAGCAGGTAAAGGATCTGCTTGCGCTCTTCCAAGCCTTGCGCGGCATGGCGGAAGTAGCCGACGATCCGCTCAATCGTGTCTTCCATGCCGTAGAAGTCGTGGAAGGCGCTGTACCGCTTGATCGTTCGGTTCTGAAAGATCGGCCCGAGACGCGAGTCCTTGGACGTGTCTACCAGTTCCTCTTCGCCAATTGCCTTCAGCATCCTCTCGGCGACGTTCGCGTACAGGCTTGGATCGTCGCGGCAGGCATTCAAATACTCCTGCAGCGGCATTTCCTGCTCGCGCGTTTCGCCGTACTGCTCTGCAAAAAGTTCGGCAATGTCTTTCATCGTGGATCAAGCCTCCTGGTTAACTGGCGCCGTTCCTCCTGGCGTTCCTTCGCACGCGGACAGAGGATGCCCAGCACGTGGGCATAGGTGTCCGCGTCAGTGTTGAGTTCTGATTTCTGCTCGGCGCCGCTGCTGGCGTCATACGTCCGGCTGGCCGCTCTTGGCGGCGGCCTGCGCCCGGTGACCAGGGCTGTCGGCGTCGTCTTTACTTACTCTCGAGCTTACACCAATTACGAACTTCTTCCTATCTGAAAGTGGTGTACTTTTAATTAATTGCCAGAATCTTTTGCGGGAAATTTTTATCACATCGAAGCGACCGCCGCTTTCCGGCAGCCCTTCTGCATCGCGGCATTTCAGGGGTTTACGGGCGCGCTTCCGCCCGTGGGGGATTGCTGCAGCAATTGCTCTCCCTTAAGGGGGAAACCGGGGCAGAATGGCTGTACTGCAGGGCAGGCCGCAACCGGAGCTGCCCCGGCTGCAGGCACCGCCCGCCCTCCCGTCCAGATGGAAAACCTTAAAAAATCTGCGGCAGACAGGACACGGTTGCCGCCTTTTTTGCCGCAGCAACGGAGCCTAGATACTGGACAGGCTGCAAAAAATCGTCTCAGTATGGCCTCAAAATGGCCGCAAAAGACGGCCGATGGGCGAAACTACAGGCAACGGAACCACGCAAAGGGCGCCTTATTCACGGCGCCGCGGCGTACAGATTGAGCGGTAGAACAATGAGCACGGTTGCATTTATTACCCGCAATATGGCGGGCACAACACAGCATGGGAATTTCTCCGAAGGCACGCCGGCGCGCATCGACGCCGCCTCGGCCAAGGACATTTCGCTGAATCTCAGCCCGGCCGACGTCGAAAGCTATTCCCGCCGCGGCAGCGATCTGCACCTTACCCTGGCCAACGGTCAGGAACTGGTGCTGGAAAACTACTACGCCTTCGATGCCACCGGCGGCAAGAACCTGTTCCTCAGCTCCGAGGGCCAGTTCATCGAGGTGGTGCTGGAGGACAAATCCAGCGGCATGCTGTTTGCCACTTATGAGCCGCTCGACCTGACCGGCAAGTGGAGCGCCTACGACGAGATGGTCTTTCTGGACGTCGACCGGATCGAGCCGGTGGTCGCGCCGCTGGCCGCGCCGCTGTTCGGCGGCCTGGGCGCCGCAGGGGCCGCAGCAGGCGTTGTCGGCGCGGCCGCCATTGCCGGCGGCGGCGGAGATGGCGGCGGCGGCGGAACCGGCGGCATCGTGCCCACGGTGAATGACCCGGACGCCACCTACCCCGTTTCGGGCTCCACCAGCACAGCAGTTGAAATTACCGGTACCGGGGCGCCGGGGTCCGAGGTCACAGTCACCGTCGGAACCGCGACCCAGACGACTACTGTCGATGAGGACGGCAACTGGGGCGTGACCTTCCCGGTCGATGACCTGCCGCCGGACGGCAATTACGAGTCGACCGTTCATGTGGTTGACCCGAACGGCACCGAGTTCGATCTGGACGGGCCCACCGTGGTGATCGACACGGTTGCCGATGTGACCCTGGACGAGGGCCAGGCCGGCGGCGATGACATGATCAACGCGGCGGAAGCCGCCGATGGCGTCACCCTGACCGGCACCGCCGAAGCCGGCGCCACTGTCGAAGTGACCTTCCAAGGTGTCACCCGCACCGTCACCGCGGCAGAGGACGGCACCTGGAGCGCGGATTTCGCCGCATCGGAGATCGTCGCAGGCGAATACGATTCAGAAGTCACCGTCACGGCGACCGACAGTTTCGGCAACACCGGCAGCACCACCGGCACCATCCGCGTCGATACCTTAACTGCGGTGGCGATTGATCCCGGCCAGGCCGGCGGCGACGATCTGGTCAACAGCTCTGAGGCCGCGGCAGGCCTGACCCTGACCGGCACCGGCGAGCCGGGCGCCACGGTCAGCGTCACTGTGGAGGGCATCACCCGCAGCGCCACGGTGGACGCGGACGGCAACTGGGCCGCGGAGTTCGAAGCAGGCGCGCTGCCTGCCGGCGAATACGACACCACCGTCAGCGTGACCTCGACCGACGCGGCCGGCAACACCGCGACGGCGACTGCCGACCTGCGCGTGGATACGCTGGTCGACCCGCTGACCCTGGAGGCCGGCAGCATCGAAGGCGACAACGTCGTCAACAATACCGAGCACAGCGACGGTGTGACCCTCACCGGCACCGTGGAGCCGGGCTCGACCGTTGTCGTGCAGCTGGGCAGCGCCACCGAAACCGCGACGGTTGATGCCGACGGCAACTGGAGCGTGGATTTTGCCGCCTCCGACATTGCCCAGGGCAGCTATGAGGCGGACATCACCGTCACCGCCACCGATGCCGCAGGCAACACCTCGGCAATCAGTGACACGCTGACCATCGACACCGAAGTAACGCCCTTCACCGCGGACAGCAGCCAGACCGATGACGATGTGCTGAATGTCGCGGAGCGCGCCGCGGGCCTGACCATGACCGGCACGGTCGAGACCGGCTCCAGCGTCGAGGTGACCATCGGCGGTGTGACCCGGGCTGCAACCGTGGATGCCGATGGCAACTGGAGCGCCGCCTTCGACGCCGATGACCTGCCCGAGGGCAACACCACCGCCACCGCTGAGATCACTGCGACCGACGCGGCGGGCAACACGCAAACCCTGACTGAATCCTTCGGCATCGACACCGAGTATGACGCGCCGGACGTCGGCAGCGTCATCAGCACCGGAGCCGGTGTCAGCGGCTTCTTCAGCGAGAATTTCGATTCCGGCGACACGGCGCATGAGCTGACCAGCGGCGGCGGCGTCGCCGACGTCACCGGCACTGAAACCGCCCTTGGCGCCGGGCAGACCCTGTTCAGCTTCGACGCGGATGTGCCGGACGGCTCGCATCTGGTGGTCAACCGCGTCGATGATGCGGGCAACAGCTCCGGCACGATGGTCGTGCTTGAAGACGGCGCGGACGCAACCGTGCTGGACCACGCGGGCCTGTCGCAATTCAACATTGACGAGCTGAACCTGGTGCATGCCGACGGCGTCGACCTGACCCTGACCGAAGCGGACATCAACGCGCTGTCCGGCAACTCCGATACCGTGATCGTGCATGGCGGCTCGGATGACACGCTCACCATCACCGGCGCAACCCAATCGGGCACCAAGACCATCGATGGCGAGGCCTACAACGTCTACACCATTGGCGATGACGGCACCACGCTGATCGTCGACGAAGACGTCAACACCGTGATCTGAACGGCCGGTCCGGCGGCGCCTTCCGCCGGGCCCAACACACCAAAAGCCTTGGACACAAGGGCAAGGGGCAGGATGCAACCGGGACGCTTTCTTTGCGCCATCGCAGTGATGTGCAGCCTGTCGGCCTGCGCCCGGTCACCGCTGTCCGGCGGCCCGGAAACCGCGGCCGGCACAGCCCCGCGCAGCAATTTCGCGCAACCCGGCGAGGCGTCCTCGGAGGTGATCCGGCAATTGATGGACCGGCGCTCGCTGCTGGCCGGGGACAGCGCCTACGGGCAGGTTGCCGCGGCTGCCATCGCCGCCTCCTCCCGCGCCGCCGAGGCTGAGCTGATCAGCGCCAAGCTGCGGGCCGAAGCGGCCTCCAAGAACTGGCTGCCGACGCTGGGGCCTTCGGTCAGCCTGACCGACCTGGGCGATCTGGTGGCGGGGCTGCTGATCGAGCAGGTGCTGTTTGACAACGGCCGCCGCAAGGCCGAACGGGCCTTTGCTGCCGCCGACGTCGAGGTCGCCGCGGTCAGCCTTTCTGAAGACATGAACGGCCGGGTCGAGACCGCCGTCGGCCTTTATGCTGCCGCGCTGCGCGGCGACGAAAAGGCAGCCTATGGCGACCGGGCGCTGCGCCGGATGCAGGACTTCCGCCGGATCGTGCAGGGCCGTGTGGATGGCGGCGTGTCGGACCGCGCCGATCTGAATGTGGTGGACAGCAAGATCAGCGGCATCCGCACCGCCACGGCCACCGCCCGCGACGCTGCCGCCACCGCCCGCGCGGAGCTGCAGGCGATGACCGGCCAGTCCTTCCCGCAAAAGCCCGCGCATCTGGACATCGGCACGCCACCGGAGCAGGTGCAGTTCCTGTCCGTGCTTCGGGCCAGCGCCGAAGCGGACCGCACCATTGCACAGGCCAAATCCGGCCGCGCAGGGCTGCTGCCGCAGATCTCAGCCGCGGGCAACGTGACAACAGACGGCTCCGGCGCCGGGCTGACCATGGGCACCGGCCAGCCGCTGGGCCTGGGCACCCCTGCGGCGCTTCAGGCGCTGGAAGCTTCCAAGGAGGCCGCCAGGCGCCAGATCGGAGAAGCGGAAGAAGCCGCGCGCCGCACTTACAGCCGCCAGATCCAGCAGATCGCCTCCTATCAGCGGCAGGAGGGCGAGACCGCCGCACTAGTGCGCCGCAGCCGCGAGACCTATGAGCTGTTCCTGAAGCAGTTCGAAGCGGGCCAGCGCCCGGTGATGGAGGTAATCCAGGTCTATGAGGAGCTGGTGCGCCGCGAGCAGGCCTTTATCGACGCAAAATATGAGGTGGTGCTGATCCAGCTGCAGCTGGCACGCGACCTGGGCCTTTTGGCCGATGGGGACAAGATTTGACGGATACGACACAAAAGCCCCCCGGTCCCCTGCCCGCCTCCGGCAACAAGCCGGTGCTGCGGGCTGTGCCCGTTTCCAGCCCGAAGGCTGCGCCGCAAGGCGGGATTCAGCCTGCCAACACCCCCGCCCCGGCGCCCGGCCCCAAGGCGCAGCTCAAGCCGCGCACGGACAACCGGCCCAAACCTCAGCCGCAGGACGCCCTGCCTGAAGTCGGCTCGCTGCTGGAAGGCGCTGCGGCCCGCATCCAGCACCGTGCCAGCCTGATTGCCACCCTGGCCGCCCTCAAGGGCAGCGACGTGCCGATCAGCGACGTTGCCGCCTTCCTGTGGAAGGAAACGCCGGGCGATCTGTCGCTGCACACGCTGGCCAAGGCAGTGCAGGCCTCCGGACTGCAGCCGAAAATCCTGGAAAAGCAGCTCCTTGCCCCTGCCCTGTGGCCTGCGCTGGCGATCATGTCCGGCGGCCAGTGCGTGCTGGTGCTGAGCCAGGCGGACGATGCGCTGACGATTTACGACACCTCCTGCGCGGACAACCGCACCGAGGTGCCGCTGGACGAATTCAGCCCCTATTTCACCGGCACCGTGCTGTCGGCCCGTCCCTCGCTCAAGCAGATGGCCGCACGGCACACGCCGCAGATCGACCCGGGCCACTGGTTCTGGAGCGAGTTCCCGAAGTACCGCCGCCAGGTGGGCGAGATCATGCTGGGGTCGCTGGTCGCCAATATCCTGGCTGTCTCTGTCGCGCTGTTCTCCCTTCAGGTCTATGACCGGGTGGTGCCGCACCAGTCGCACGCCACCCTGTGGGTGCTGGCGGTTGGCGCCTTCCTCGCGATTGCGCTGGAGGCGATGCTGAAGCTCGCCCGCGCGCGGCTGACCGATGCGGCGGGCCGCCAGATCGAGCTGTCGGTGCAGCACAACCTGATGCGCCGCCTGATCGGCATGCGCTCTGACAAGAAGCCGCTGCCGCCTTCGGGCCTGTTTGCCGCGATGCGGGACTTCAGCTCGGTGCGGGAGTTCTTCACGTCCTCCACCATCTCCACGCTGGCCGATATTCCGTTTATCGCGGTGTTCCTGCTGCTGGTCGCCTCCATCGCCGGGCCGGTCGTCTGGGTGATCGTCGCGGGCGGCATCCTGATGCTGCTGCCTGCCTACTTCATGCAGAAGAAGATGATCGCGCTGACCCGCCAGACCCAAGGCGCCAACGCCAAGGCCGGGCGGCTGCTGCATGAGGTGGTGACCGAGCTGGACACCGTGAAGACCCAGCGCGGCGAGGAGCGCGTGCTGCGGCTGTGGGATGAGCTGAACACGCTGTCGTCGCATTCCGCGACCGAACAGCGCAAGCTGTCCAGCGCCCTCACCTACTGGTCGCAAGGGGTGCAGCAGGCGACCTATATCACCGCGGTGGTGCTCGGCACGCTCTTGGTCTTTGCCGGTGAATTCACCGTCGGCACCATCATCGCCACCGGCATCCTGACCAGCCGGACGCTGGCGCCGCTGACCCAGTTCGCCGCCACGCTGGCGCGCTGGAGCAACGTCAAGGCGGCGCTGGAAGGGCTGGACGCCATCGCCCAGGCACCGCAGGAAAAGGAACAGGAACGCACCTATCTGCGCCGCCAGAAGATCGACGGCCGGTTCGAGCTGCGCGAGATCCTGTTCCGCTATGACGACGACGCTGCTCCGACTGTGGATGTGCAGGGGGTTGCGATCACCCCGGGCCAGCGGATTGCGGTTCTGGGCGTGAACGGGTCAGGCAAGTCCACCCTGCTGAAACTGCTGTCGGGCCTTTATGCGCCGGACCGCGGGCGCATCCTGCTGGACGGTACTGACATGGCGCAGATCGACCCGCGCGACCTGCGCGCGAATATCGGCTACCTCAGCCAGGACGTGCGGCTGTTTGCCGGCTCCCTGCGCGACAACCTGAACCTCAACCAGCTGGAACGCGACGACGACCGCCTGATGGAAGCGCTGGAGTTTGCAGGCCTCGGCGCCCATGTGCGCAACCACCATAAAGGCCTGGATCTGGAGATCAGCGACGGCGGCCATGGCCTCTCGATCGGCCAGCGCCAGTCGATCGGCTGGGCGCGGCTGTGGCTGCAAAACCCCTCGGTCGTGCTGCTGGATGAACCCACCGCAGCGCTGGACCAGACGCTGGAGCGCACCCTGGTCAGCCGCCTGGAAAGCTGGCTGGACGGCCGCACCGCGGTGATCGCCACCCACCGGATGCCGATCCTGTCCCTGACCAACCGCACCCTGATCCTGCAATCGGGCCGGATGGTGGTGGACGGCCCGCGCGACCAGGTTCTGGCGCATCTGGCCGCTGGAGAAGGCAAATGACGATGGCCCTGCACGATCCTTACGGCAACGCAGAAACGCCGCGCAGCGCCAGCCGTATCATCTATCTGGCGCTGGCTGCCGTTCTGACCTTCCTGATCTGGGCGGCCTTCGCCTCCATCGACGAGATTGTCCGCGGCGAGGGCCAGGTGGTCTCCTCCTCCCGGGCGCAGATCGTGCAGAACCTTGAGGGCGGGATCCTGGCGGAGCTGCATGTGCGCCAGGGCGATATCGTCACCGCCGGCCAGGTGCTGGCCAAGCTGCAGGACACCAAGTTCCGCGCCGCCGCCGACGAACTGCAGAACCAGATCGACGCGCTGGAAATCAAGCGCTTCCGGCTGGAGGCGCAGATGAAAGGCGCCTTTGAGTTCTCCGTGCCGGAAATGCTGGCGCAGCGATCGCCCGGCATTCTGGCCTCCGAACGCGGCCTGCTGACCGCCCGCCAGACCGACTTCACCAGCCGCCGCGACAGCGCCCGGCAGATCATGGATCAGCTGAACGGCGAGCTGGCCAATATGGAGCAGCTCTACAAGCAGAAGATCGTCGCGCTGATCGAGGTGAACAAGGCGCGCAAGGCCGCCACCGACGCCCGCGCCAAGTACAACGAGATCGGCACCCAAGCCGAGCTTGAGCAGGCGGAGGAGTATTCGCAGACGCTGCGCGACCTCACCACGCTGCGGCAGGAGCAGCGGCTGGCGGTGGACCAGCTGAACCGCACCATCATCACCTCCCCCATGGCCGGGATCGTCAACAGCCTGGCGGTGACCACCATCGGCGGCGTGATCCGCCCCGGCGAGGAAATTCTGGAGATCATCCCGCTGGGCGAGGAACTGTTTGTCGAGGCCCGGGTGAGGCCCGAAGATATTGCCAGCGTGCAACCCGGCCAGGACGCCACCATCAAGCTGTCGGCGTATGACTATACCATCTACGGCTCGCTGCGCGGCAAGGTGGATTTTGTCTCAGCCGATACCTTTGAGGATGAGCGCAACCCGCGCGCCGAGCCTTATTACCGGGTAACGGTGCGGGTCGACAAATCCGGCTTCACCGAACGCCAGCAGTCCATCGAGATCCGCCCCGGCATGCGGGCCACGGCAGAGCTGCAGACCGGCGCCAAAACCGTTTTGCAATACCTGCTGAAACCGCTCTACAAGTCCCGCGCGGCCCTGCGCGAGCCCTGATGCCGCCAGCGCCTGGCCGCGCGGCAGCAGGCTTGCGGCTGTTTCGCCAACCGGCGGCGGCCCCTATCCCGCCCGCCGCATCAGGTCACGCAGCGATCCATCCAGCGCCGTGCCGATCGTCACCCGCCGCTTGCCCATCGCCGCTTTGGCAGAGATTACCGAGACCAGCCGCGGCGGCAGGCCCGGCCGCATCTCCAGCACCGGCGACCCGGACGCGCCGAAATCCACCAGGCAGGACAGCACCAGGGTCCGGCTTCGCCGCGCCAGCACGCTGCAGGACGGTTCCAGCCCCGGCCGGGAGGCACGCTTGCGGGTGTAGGACAGAACCCCCAGGGTATCGCCGCGCTCCGCGTCCTGCGACATGACCAGCGGCCGGATCCGGCTGCGGCTGATCGGCCGGTCCAGCTTGAGCACCGCCAGATCGCTGCCGATCTGATGCGTGCCCGCGGGCCGGTAGCGGTACTGCGGATGCACCACTGCCTTCACCACTTGCCGCAGGGCCACCGCCTGCCGCCCTGACAGCCCGGCCTCGAACCAGACCGATGCCGGCGCGACCTGCGCCCCGGTGCGCGGATCGAACAGGCAATGCGCGGCTGTCAGCACCAGGTCCGGTGCCACCAGCGCCCCGGTGCAGATGTTCCCGTTAGCGATGTTCAGCCGTCCGACAGCCTCCCACCCGTCAAGGGTTGTGGCGCCTGGCCGCGCATCTTCCGCAGCGGCACCGAGGGGCATGCCCAGGGACAGGCATGCCGCCATCGCAGCAATGAATAGTTTCATGACCCACTCCAGCTTCCCACAAATTCATCGTCATTCAGGCGTGCGGCTGGAATGAGGCTAAAAGGTGCCATGAAGAGCCGGTTTCATGGACAGATTGCGGCAGCGTTAACAATTCCCTAATCCCCCGTTTATTGATGCTTAACCATGGCAAATAAAGCACCTGCAATGCCACAAAAACCCGGGCAGCAATGGCGGCAACCCAGAAACCACCTGAAAACGCGGGAAAATTTGCTGCTGCCCTGCCGGGATTCAAGCGCCGCACCGCCACTGCAGAGACGATTCGCACCGCCCCGGCGTGAACCATTTATCTGTTCTTGGTCCTGCAGCACTCCGCCGTAACGCTGTGCGCGCCGCCGCAATCGTTAAGAGCCAGACCGTCCGGGCGTCTGCGCTTGCCCGGGCCATCAGGGACAAAACTGCAGCGCAAAGGGCCGGCCACAACCTCAAGGTGACGCGAAGGAAAATCGAAATCCTATCGTAAAAGCGCAGTATCGTTAACCGATAAAAAATCTATCTGACGTTGAAACTGTGACAAATCGCATCACTGGCATCCGGCCGGGGACCGCCCGCAGGATGCCTCTCCGCTGGAGGGTAAATTGAAAATTCTGAGATCCATGAAACTCGCCCACAAGCTGCCGCTGCTGATCGTCAGCATTGCGCTGGTGCTCACGGCCGTGCTGATTGCCGTCAGCACCAGCAACTTCCGGCGCGGCGTGCTCCAGAACAGCGAATTGTTCATGCGGTCGCTGGTGGAGGACCGGGAGCTGGCTCTGCAATCCTATTTCGAAGGAATCGAAGCCGCCATTCTGACCATCGCATCGGTCCCCTCCACGGCCGGCTCAATGAAGGATCTGACCGCGACCTGGGCCACCAGAAGCGGCGAAGGCCAGGCTGAGGTGCAGAATCTGTCGATGTTTGCGTCCGTCGCGTCGCCCTATGAAATTCACTTCAAGCGCACCCATTCCGCCTTTCAGAAAGTGATGGAGCGAATGGGCTTTTACGACATCTTCCTGATTAACGCGGCCGGGGACGTGGTGTTTTCGGTCACCAAGGAAAGCGATTACGCCACCAACATGGTGTCCGGCCCCTTCCGCGAGACGGGACTGGCCAATGCGTTCCGGATGGCGGAGGCAGGGGAGCCTGGGAGGGTCTATTTTTCTGATATCGAAGCATACGATCCCAGTGCTGGCGCCCCGGCCGCCTTTGCCGCGACCCGGGTCGAGGATGACGCCGGCCGGTTCGCGGGGGTGTTTGCCCTGCAAGTGGCCATCGACGAGATCGCCATGATCACCACCAACTTCGGCGGCGCGCTGGAAACCCTGGATGTGTACCTGATCGGCGGCGACTTTAAGGCCCGCACCAAATCGCGCCTCGAAGGCCGCCACGGCGTGCTGGAAGAACTGCCGAACCTGCCCTACATCGAGACCGCCTTCGCCGGCAGCAGCTCCGGGGACAGCGCGTCAGATGCGGAGGAGGAGCGGTCTGTCTCGTTCCACCCCGCTGTGCAAAAACCGGACGGCCGCACGGTTGCAGCCGTCACCGGGCCTTTCAGATACCGAGACCTGAACTGGGCGATCGTTGCCGAGCTGGACCGGGAGGAAATCCTGGCGCCTGCGGTCCGCCAGCGCCAGATCATGCTGCTGATCTCCTTGGCCTGTGCTGCGGCTGTCTCCTTCCTCGGCTGGCTGTTTGCGCGGTCGATTACCCGTCCGATCGACAAGATCTGCACCCGTATGGAGGCTGTTGCCTCAGGCGATCTGGACACCAGCATCGAAGCTGCCGCACGCAACGACGAAATCGGCAAGATCGGCAAGACGCTGGTGTCGATGCAGGCCGACCTGAAGCAGGCGCGCATCGCCGAAGAGCGCCGCAACGAGCAGCAGCAGGAGCAGCAGTTCGTGGTTGAAAGCCTGAGCGCCGGCCTCGTGCGGCTGTCCGCAGGGGATTTTTCGCAGCCGATCACCGAGGCCTTTCCGAAGGATCACGAGCAGCTGCGCCACGACTACAACCTGACCCTGGAAACCCTGAAAGAAACTGTGCAGCAGGTGATCGAGGCGGCCCGCAGCATTCGCAACGGCGCCGAAGAGATCAGCCAGGCCTCCGATGACCTCTCGCACCGCACTGAGAGCCAGGCAGCCACCCTGGAAGAAACCGCAGCGGCGCTGGATGAGCTGACCGCGTCGGTCAAATCCGCCGCCGAGGGCGCCCGCAGTGTCGAAGCCACCATGGCAGAGGCGCGGGCCGAAGCCGAGGCCAGCGGCTCCGTGGTCGGCAACGCCGTGACCGCCATGACCGAGATCGAGCAGAGCTCGAACCACATCAGCCAGATCATCTCGGTGATCGATGACATCGCCTTCCAGACCAACTTGCTGGCCCTGAACGCAGGCGTCGAGGCGGCGCGGGCAGGTGAGGCCGGCAAAGGCTTTGCCGTGGTCGCAAGCGAAGTGCGGGCGCTGGCGCAGCGCTCCTCCGACGCGGCGATGGAAATCAAGACCCTGATCGGCGACAGCTCCAAACAGGTGGAGCGCGGAGTGGATCTGGTCGGCAAGGCCGGCGAGGCGCTGCAAAGCATCGTCGAACGGGTCACCCATATTTCGCAGCTGGTCTCCGGCATCGCCGAGGGCGCGGCCGAACAATCGACCGGGCTGGCCGAGATCAACACCGGCGTCACCCAGCTGGACCAGGTAACCCAGCAGAACGCGGCCATGGTGGAAGAGGCCACCGCGGCCGGCCACATGCTGCACACCGATTCAAACAAGCTGGCGGAACTTGTGTCGCATTTCACGATTGAGGGGCAGCATACCCCCCGCGCGGACCGTAAGAGACCGGAACCCGCCAGTGCGCACGCTGCTGCGGCGCCAAAGGACAGCTGGAGCGATGACCCCAGCCTGCCTGCAGATGGTGCCGGCCAAACCCTGGCAACGGGCACCGGCGGAGCGGGGAAATGGGAAGATTTCTAAGCCTGGCGGGCGCACAGCCCGCGGCACCGCCCGCCTCGGTCAGGCAAGCCTGAGACAGCGGTTTTGAAACCAGAGGCCGGACCGCAGTTCCGGCCTCTGGTCCAGCCATAATTCCCCGGCTGAACGGGCGGGCAGAACTGGTGCTGCGGACCGGATACCGCAGCTCTCCTGCTGCCCTTCATGGCGTTGCGCAACCGCAAAGCCTTGCCGTGCAGCACTGCCCCTGGACGCGCCGCGCACGCTTCCTGGCAAGGCCGCGGCAGCGGGCTTTCATGCCGCTGCCGCCGCGCGCTGCGGCCTCAGTTCCGGGCCACAGAACGTCTGCGCGTAGCCGGGATCACCCTGCCGCCCGGATCTTTGAGGCGCTGTAACGGCCCCGCTCAGAACAGGCCAGGCAGCTCAACCTGCAAATAATTTTCGCAAAATTCCCTGCTTCTTCCCCCGCCGGCCGGTTGCGCGGCCTCCCGAAACGCAACGGGTCCGCAAATATCATTTGGCAAACGTGTCCTTAACGTAAAATCCCGGCAACAGCCCCCTGCACTCAGTTTTCCTTAATCAAATGCCTCAAGATAATAAATCCATACGTGAAAATAAGCGAATATAATACCGCCTAGAGTGTGAAGCCCCGGGCAGCCGCTCCGGGTGCAGCTTAGTATTAAAAGGTATCAGGATGAGAAATACTCCGTTTTCCAGCAAGGGCGCCCCGCCGGTTCTGCAGCCCGTCAATCTGAACATTCTCTCTGTCGATGACGATGAGATTGACAGGCTGCGCCTGAGCAAACTGTGCCGCAAGGCCGGGATGACTGCAGAATTCCACGAGGCCGCGACCCTGGACGAAATGCGCCAGCAGCTGGACGCGGAGCAATTTGATCTGGTGTTCCTGGACCACAACCTGGGCATGGACACGGGACTGGACGCGCTGCGGCTGCTGGTGTCGCATGAAGACCAAGTGCAGGCGGTTCCCATCATGCTGACGAGCGCGACGAATTACCATATCGCCGTCGAGGCCATGCGCCGCGGGTGCGCGGATTACATTGTCAAGGATGAGCTGACCACGGATTCCCTGATGAAATCCATCGCCTCAGCGCTTGAGCGGCGGGCGCTTTACGGGCAGCTGTCGAGCGCACGGGCCTCGGAGAAGGAGCTGAGGCGGATTTTCCAGCGGTTCATTGTCGGCTGCGGGCCCGATCTCCGGCTGCTTCTGAGCCGGACGCTTGCCGGGGTGCGCGTGATCAAGTCGCAGGCGCGTCAGGATGACAGCGTGCCCCCCGCGATGCTGTCTGATGTCTCGCTGCTGGAACGCAGCTGCAAGGACCTGGTTGTGTTCATGGATGATCTGGACAGCGTGATCGACGACACCCGGGAATTCGCCGCCAAGGCTTCGCCCAACTTGCTGCAGTAACAGCCAGCCGCAGGTGCGGGCGGGCCCGGAGATCCAGAGCAAATCCTTCCCGAGAGGCTCGAAACCTCCCGCCCCGCCAAAGGCCAAAGGCCTTCACAGCGGACTGCGGCACGGAACTGCCCTGTGCAGGAACAGCGAAAGACGGCCGGATTGCGCTTCAGTCCGGCTGGCCAGCGGACCCCGCCTCCGCCTCTCCCGGCCGCTGGCCGCCCCGCAACAAGGAACATGCAGCATGGCCGTCAACAGCGCCCCCGCCAGCCGCCCTGCCCTGAACATTGTGCTTGTCGAGGACGATGACGGCGATGCCAAGGCCCTGCACCGCGCGTTTGACCGGGCCAGGATCGCCAACCCGATCCAGCGGTTCACCGATGGTGTCGAAGCATTGGCGTTTCTGCGCGGCGAAATGAGCCAGGTGCCGCCGCCCAATTTTGTGGTGCTGAGCGACATCAATATGCCGCGCAAGAATGGCCTCGAACTGCTGGAGGAAATCCGCGCCGATCCAGTGCTGCGCAAGGTCCTGTTTATTGTGCTGACGACGTCCGAGGACGAAAGGGATATTTCCGCAGCTTACGCCAATAACGTGGCCGGCTACATTCTCAAGTCCAATGCCGGAGACATGTTTGTCGATCTGATGGCCACGCTCGACCACTACTGGCGCATTGTTGAACTGCCCGAAATTCACATCACAAAGGTGTCCGATGACGGTTCTCAATATCCTGATCATTGACGATGACGCTGGCGACCGGAAACTGGTGCGCAGGCTTTTGCTGCAAATGCACCCGGACGCCAAGGTTGCCGAGGCGGACTGCGGGCAAAGCGCCCTGTCTCAGGCCGGCCTCCCGGTGGATGTGATCCTGCTGGACTACCTTCTGCCGGACGGCACCGGACTGGACCTTATCGCGCAGCTGACGGCGACCTGGCCGCGGGCGGTTTTGTTCATGACCACCGGCCAGGGGGACGAGGAAATCGCCAAGAGCGTCATTCTGGCCGGCGCCAGTGATTACATTCCCAAATCCGCGATCACTGCCGAGGCCCTCCAGCGAATGGTTTCGAACGGCCTGAAGGTCGCTGAAATGCGCTGGCGGATCCAGGAGCAGCAGAATGAGCTGCGGCTGTTTTCCGATGTGCTGGTGCATGACATGCGGGCGCCGCTGCGCGCCATCAAGTTTCTCAGCGACCAGATACAAGAAGACTATGACAACGGTGAATTTGACGAGGTCACCCGGCAGCTGGGCCTGATGAAGAAGTCGGTCCGCAAAACCTCTGACCTGATTGAACGGCTGGCAAGCCACATCAACCCGCACAGCAACGGGACCGCTGAGCATGTCACTGTCGACAGCCTGTTCGACAGCCTGCGCGCTGTCATGGCGCAGAATCTGGCGGCGTCCGGCGCCCGGATTGAATGGCTGTCCGGGGGGTTGGGCGTCTCGTGCTTTCCGCCGGACATCGTGCAGCTGCTGCAAAACCTGATCGGCAACGCCATCAAGTACAGCGGCGGCAAAACGCCTGAGATTACGGTGACGGCTGAACCCGCTGCCGGCGGCGTGATGATCTCGGTTGCGGATAACGGCATTGGCGTCCCGCCGGAGTACCGGGAGAAGATTTTCGAGCCCTTCAAGCGGCTGCAGCGCGGCAGCGACCAGCCCGGTACCGGCCTTGGACTGGCCACCTGCGCCAAAATCGCCAAGCGTCACAACGGGGCCATCTGGTGCGATCCCCACGCGGAGGCCGGCACGACGATCCGGTTTCTGGTCTGCCTCGGGAAATCCCAGGCGCAGAGACCGGCCTGACGGCGGCGCCCTTTCGGCAGGCGCTGCGGGCGGCCTGGCTTTTGGCGGCGGTCAGGTGCCTGCCTGCGCCGGGAAATGCGCCAGCAAGGAGGCTTTGGCCTCCAGAATATGCGCTCGGGTCAGGTCCGAGGCCAGCCGCGCATCGCCCGCCTCGCAAGCCTCCAGGATGGCAAGATGCTCCCGGCCTGCGCGCTCCATGCCGTTGCTCATCACCAACTGCGCCCGGATGTAGCGGTCGATCCGGTCCATCGCGCCGCTGGCCGCCTCGCGGAAGAAGGTCAGCCGGCTGGCGCTGTACAGCCCGTCATGGAAGGCCCGGTTCAGCACCCCCCATTCCATCGGATTTTTCGAGGCATCGAAGGCGGCGAAATCGGCACGGGCCCGGGCCAGCAGCTCTGGCGGCATCCGCGGCACCGCATCGCGGATGATCTCCGGCTCAAGCAGCGCGCGGAAATCAAAGATTTCGGCGGCCTCATCCGCCGACAGGCCGGCCACCACGGCGCCCTTGAACCGCTGGGTCCGGACCAGGCCGTGTTCTTCGAGCCGGTTGATCGCTTCGCGCACCGGCAGCCTGCTGGTCCTGAAATGGCGCGCGATCTCATCCTGGCGCAGCGGCTCCCCTTCCGCCAGCCGACCCTCGATGATGGCCTTGCGCAAGGCGTCGAACACCGCTGCCGAGGCCGAAGCCGATTTCGAGATATCCACAGGGTCCAGTTTCATGGCAGCGCGCCTCCTTTCCAGCAGGTGTAAGCGAAGCGGCTTGCCTGGAAAAGCGGCTTAACCGGCCATCGGGACAGCCAGCCCGGCGGGCGGCTTCCCCGTCACACTTCCAGCGAGACCCACAGCACCCTTGCGTCCTCCGCGCTGACCGACACGCAGCCATGGCCCATGCCGCTGTCGTAATAGACCGAGTCGCCCGGCCCCATGCGCAGCGGCCGGTAATGCTCGGTGTACAGGATCACCTCGCCGCTCAGCACGAACATGAACTCCTCCCCCTGATGGCGCACCCAATTGTCGAATTCGGTGACATCGCGCGCCTTGATGGTGCTGATGTAGGGGACCATGCGCTTGCTGGTCAGGTCGCTGCACAGCAGTTCATGGTCATAGGTGGTGGTTTCCTTGTGCTCCCCCTCGCCGGTGCGGGTAAAGTCCCGCCGCCCGGTAACGCCGCTTTGCCCGGACTGCAGGAACAGCTGCGGCGTTTCCAGTTCCAGCGTCTGCATCAGGCGGCGGATGATCTCGAAACTGGGCCGGGTCTGGTTGTTCTCGATCTTCGACAAGGTCGAGCGCCCGATGGCCGCGGCCTTGGCCGCTTCCTCCAGCGTCAGGCCCTTCTCCTTGCGGGCGTCGCGAATCATTTTCCCCAGGACTTCCCCGTCCGGAGCTTCCATCGCCTCGGGGCCCAGCCCTGTTTCTTCTGAGGGAATTGGTTCCATCTCTGCGAATTCTCCTGTTCCGCAAGCAGCTTAGCTTTGATGTATCCGCGGGTCAAAATTTCCGCATCAATACTTTTAGTTTGCAATAGGGAAAAAGTTTCCTATAGGAGACGCAACGTCGTATACGGCAGCGTACGTGCCGGTCTTGGACCGCATTTCGGAGGAGAAACCAAATGAGCGCTTACGATCTGATTGTGGTCGGGGCCGGTCCGGGCGGTTATGTCGCAGCGATCCGCGCGGCGCAGCTGGGCCTGAAGGTTGCTTGCGTCGAGGGCCGCGGCGCACTGGGCGGCACCTGTCTCAACGTCGGCTGCATCCCCTCCAAGGCGCTGCTGACCTCCTCCGCCAAATATGCAGAACTGTCCCATCTGGCCCAGCATGGCATCGCAGTTGAGGGCGCCAGCCTGGACCTGAGTGCGCTGATGGCCCGCAAGGACAAGATTGTCGGCGACCTGACCAAGGGCATCGCTTTCCTGTTCAAGAAGAACGGCGTCGACCACATTGAAGGCTGGGCCAGCCTCCCCGCCCCCGGCCAGGTGCAGGTGGGGGGCGACACCTACACCGCCAGCAACATTCTGATTGCCACCGGGTCGGAACCCAGCCCCCTCCCCGGTGTGGAGATCGACGAGGCGGATGTGCTGAGCAGCACCGGCGCGCTGGCACTGGACGCCGCGCCGGAGCATCTGGTGGTGATCGGCGCCGGCGTGATCGGGCTTGAGCTCGGTCAGGTCTGGTCCCGCCTCGGATCCAAGGTGACGGTGGTGGAATACCTCGACCGCATCCTGCCCGGCATCGACGGCGAGATTGCCAAGCTGTCCCAGCGCGCGCTGAGCAAGCGCGGCCTGAAATTCCAGCTGGGCCGTGCTCTGAAGAGCATTGAAAAGGGCGCAAACGGCCTGACGCTGACGCTGGACCGGGCCGGCAAGGGCACGGAAGAGCAGATCGAGGCGGACAAGGTGCTGATTGCCATCGGCCGCCGCCCTGTGACCCGCGGCCTGGGGCTGGAGGCGCTGGGAGTGTCCATCAATGCCCGCGGCTTCATCGAGGTGGATGAAACCTTCCAGACCTCTGTCCCGGGCATCTTTGCCATCGGCGACTGCGTGCCCGGCCCGATGCTGGCCCATAAGGCCGAGGAAGACGGGGTTGCCTGTGTCGAGATGCTGGCAGGCGAGCATGGCCATGTGGATTACAACACTGTTCCCGGCGTGGTCTACACCGACCCCGAAGTCGCCTCCGTCGGCCAGACCGAGGAAGCGCTGAAAGAGGCCGGCACCGAATACATCACCGGCAAGTTCGCCTTCATGGCCAACTCCCGCGCCCGCTCCACCGGCGAGACCGACGGTGCCGTTAAGGTGCTGGCGACGCCCGACGGCACGATCCTCGGCGCGCATATCTGCGGCGCCCACGGCGGCGATCTGATTGCCGAACTGGTGCTGGCGATGGCCAAAGGCGCCACGGTCGAGGACGTCGCCCGCACCTGCCACGCGCATCCGGCGATGGGCGAAGCGGTGAAAGAAGCCTGCCTTGACGCGCTTGGCCGCGCCATTCACGCCTGATCCGGAGAAAATTGTCAGATGACAATTCAGCTGCGCCCCCGCCACCCGGAAAAGGCCCACAAGGCCGACAGCGCCATCCCGCGCAAACCGAAATGGATCCGCAAGAAGAAGATCGAAAGCGCGGAATACTACGAGACCCGCAAGCTGATGCGGGAGCATGATCTGGCCACCGTCTGCGAAGAGGCCGCCTGCCCGAACATCGGCGAGTGCTGGTCCAAGCGCCACGCCACCATGATGATCATGGGCGAGGTCTGCACCCGCGGCTGCTCCTTCTGCAATGTAACCACCGGCAAGCCGGACACGCTGGACGCGTTTGAGCCGGGCCGGGTTGCGGCGGCTGTCAAGAAGCTGGGCCTGCGCCATGTGGTGATCACCTCCGTTGACCGGGACGATCTGGAAGACGGCGGCGCAGAGCACATTGCCCAGACCATCCGCGCCACCCGCCACCAGAACCCCGGCACCACCATCGAGGTGCTGACCCCGGATTTCCTGGGTAAGGGCGAAGCGGCGCAAGCAGTATTCGAGGCGGCGCCGGATGTGTTCAACCACAACCTGGAGACCGTGCCGCGGCTCTATCCCCGTGTGCGCCCCGGCGCGCGCTATTACACCTCGCTGCGGCTCTTGGACGACGCCAAGCGCGCCAATCCGCAGCTGTTCACCAAGTCCGGCATCATGGTCGGCCTGGGCGAGACACTGGAGGACGTGCGCCAGGTGATGGACGACCTGCGTGCAGCGGGCGTCGATTTCCTGACTGTGGGCCAGTATTTGCAGCCCACCCCCAAACACCACCCGATCGACCGCTTCTGGTCGCCGGAAGAATTCGAGCAGTTGGAACAGATCGCGCGCTCCAAGGGCTTTTTGCATGTGTCAGCGACACCGCTGACCCGCTCTTCGTTCCACGCGGATGAAGATTTTGCCGCCCTGAAAGAGGCCCGTCAGATGGCCTTGGCAAAGGGCAAATAACATTAACGCAAGCGGGAGGAGACCCATGGAAGCGTTAAATTCAATCGTAGGAGAAGTAAACGAAGTGGTTTGGGGGCCGATGATGCTGGTCCTCATTCTCGGCGTCGGCTTCTTCCTCCAGGTCGGCCTGAAATTCATGCCGATCCGGAAACTGGGCATGGGCTTTGGCCTGATGTTCAAGGGCCGTGAAGCAACCGGCGAAGGCCAGATCACCCCGTTCAACGCGCTGATGACCGCGCTGTCGGCCACCATCGGCACAGGGAACATTGCAGGCGTTGCCACTGCCGTGTTCCTCGGCGGCCCCGGCGCGCTGTTCTGGATGTGGATGACAGCATTGGTCGGCATGGCCACCAAGTATTCCGAAGCCGTCTGCGCCGTGAAATTCCGCGAGCGTGACGAAGAAGGCAACTATGTCGGCGGCCCGATGTACTACATCAAGAACGGCCTCGGCGCGAAATGGGCCTGGCTCGGCGTTGCCTTTGCCGTGTTCGGCTCCATCGCGGCCTTCGGCATCGGCAACGGTGTGCAGGCGAACGGCGTGGCACAGGTTCTGGAGACCAACTTCGGCTTCAACACCTCCATCACCGGCATCGTGCTGATGGTGCTGACCGGCGCCGTGATCCTGGGCGGCATCACCCGCATCGGCGCGGTGGCGGGCAAGCTGGTTCCGTTCATGGCGGTCAGCTACATCCTCGCCGGCCTGATCGTTCTGGCCGTCAACGCAGACGCCATCGGCACCGCCTTCAGCCTGGTGTTCACCCATGCCTTCACCCCCTCGGCAGCCGAAGGCGGCTTTGCCGGTGCGGCGGTCTGGGCGGCGATCCGCTTTGGTGTGGCGCGCGGCGTGTTCTCCAACGAAGCGGGCCTCGGCTCTGCCCCGATCGCGCACGCAGCGGCTGAGACCAAAGGTCCGGTCAACCAGGGCCTGATCGCCATGCTGGGCACCTTTATCGACACCATCATCGTCTGCTCGATCACCGGTCTGGCGATCATCGCTTCCGGCGCCTGGACCTCGGGTGAATCCGGTGCGGCGCTGACCTCGCTGGCGTTCGAAACCTCCCTGCCGGGCGTCGGCGGCTACCTGATCGCCATCGCGCTGTCGATCTTTGCCTTCACGACCATCCTCGGATGGTCCTATTATGGCGAGAAGTGCATGGAGTTCCTGTTCGGCGTGAAGGTCATGCTGCCCTACCGCATCCTGTGGATCATCGCGATCTACTTCGGGGCCACCGCCGACCTGGGCTTCATCTGGCTGCTGGCTGACACGCTGAACGCGATGATGGCCATCCCGAACCTGATCGCCCTGGCCCTGCTGAGCCCGATCGTCTTCAAGGTGACGAAAGAGTTCTTTGCCACCGGCGGCAAATCGGAAGAAGCCGGCCACGCTGCTGAGTAAGCTCTCCGGGAGGGCGCGTCCTGCGCCCTCCCCACACCCCGAAACCCTACAAATTCAAAGGCTGCACAGGATGACCGACGCACCCAAACGCACCCCGCTTTATGACCTGCACGTCGAGCTTGGCGGCAAAATGGTCGACTTCGCCGGCTGGGAAATGCCGGTCCAGTACCCCATGGGCATCATGGGCGAGCACAAGCAGTGCCGCGAGAAGGCAGCACTTTTTGACGTCTCCCACATGGGCCAGGTGATCCTGCGCGGTGAAAACGTAGGCGAGAAGCTGGAAACGCTCTGCCCGCAGGCCTATGCCGGCCTGAAGGAAGGCAAGGCGCGCTATGGCTTCTTCACCAATGAGAACGGCGGCATCATGGACGACCTGATCGTCTCCAACGCGGGCGATCATTACTTTGTCGTGGTCAACGCAGCGCTGCGCCATCAGGACATCCCGCATATGCAGGCCAACCTGGACGGCGTCGAAGTGACCGAAATCTTCGACCGCGCGCTGGTTGCCGTGCAGGGCCCCAAGGCCGAGGACGTTGTGGGCGAACTGTGCCCCGCCGCCCGTGATCTGAAGTTCATGGAAACCACCGTGGCGGAGATTGACGGCGCCGAATGCCGGATTTCGCGCCTGGGGTACACCGGCGAGGACGGCTACGAGATCTCGATCCCGGAAGCGGATGCCATCCGCATTTCCAAACTGTTCCTGGCCCATGACGACTGCGAACCCGCAGGCCTCGGTGCCCGCGACTCGCTCCGCCTGGAGGCCGGTCTCTGCCTTTATGGCAACGACATCGACCAGTCGACCTCGCCGATCGAGGCGTCGCTGTCCTGGGCGATCCAGAAGCGCCGCAAGGAAGAGGGCGGCTTCCCCGGTGCCGCGCGCATTCAGAAGGAGCTGGCCGAAGGCCCCGCCAAGAAACTGGTCGGCATCAAGCCCGAAGGCCGCGCCCCCGCCCGCCAGGGTGTGGAAGTTCAAAGCGAAGGCGGCGATACTCTCGGCACCATCACCTCGGGCAGCTTCGGCCCCACGGTCGGCGGCCCGGTTGCCATGGGCTATGTTGCGGCAGACCATGCCGCGCCGGGCACCAAGGTGAACCTCATCATCCGCGGCAAGGCGCAGCCGGCTGAAATCACCGCCCTGCCCTTCGTCACTCAGAACTACAAACGCTAAGACATCATCAGGAGAGTCAACATGGCCACCTATTATTCCGAAGACCACGAGTGGATCACCGTTGAAGGCGACACTGCAACTCTGGGCATTACCAAGCACGCCGCCGACCAGCTGGGCGAAGTTGTCTTTGTCGAGCAACGCGAAGCCGGCGACGAGTTCGAAAAAGGCGGCGAGATCGGCGTCATCGAGTCGGTGAAAGCCGCGTCGGAAATCTACGCGCCGCTGGACGGCGAAGTGATCGAGGTGAACGAAACCCTAGCCGACAACCCCGCCGCGCTGAACGAAAGCCCGGAAGGCGACGCCTGGATCTACAAGATCAAGATCTCCGACGCCTCTCAGCTGGACGATCTGATGGATCTGGACGGCTACAAGGCCCTGATCGGCTAAGCATCCCCTCCCCGCCGGAACCGTCCGGCGGGGTCCATTGCCCCAGACATTGCCCCAGACAAGGACCTCTGTAATGGCCTTCAAACTTACCGATTACGAAGCCTATGACTTCGCCAACCGGCGCCACATCGGCCCCTCGCCGCGCGAGATGGCCGACATGCTGCAGGTGATCGGCTTCAAAACCCTGGACGAGCTGATCGACGCCACCGTGCCGCCCGCCATCCGCCAGAAAGAGGCGCTGGACTGGGGCCCGGCAATGACCGAGCGCGATGCGCTTTTCCACATGAAGCAGGTGGCCTCCAAGAACAAGGTGCTGACCTCGCTGATCGGCCAGGGCTATTATGGCACCACCACCCCGGCGCCGATCCTGCGCAACATTCTGGAAAACCCGGCCTGGTACACCGCCTATACCCCCTATCAGCCGGAAATCTCCCAGGGCCGTCTTGAAGCGCTCTTGAACTTCCAGACCATGGTCAGCGACCTGACCGGCCTGGACATCGCCAACGCGTCACTGCTGGACGAAGCCACCGCCGCTGCCGAAGCGATGGCAATGGCGCACCGCGGCTCGCGCTCCAAGGCGAACAACGCGGCCTTCTTCGTCGACAAGAACTGCCACCCGCAGACCGTTGCCGTGATCCAGACCCGCGCCGAGCCCCTGGGCATCGACGTGGTGGTTGCCGATCCGGACGAGCTGGACCCGGGCGCGGTCTTCGGGGCGATCTTCCAGTATCCCGGCACCTACGGCCATGTGCGCGATTTCACATCGGAAATCGAAGCCATCCACGAGCACAAGGGCATCGCCGTTGTCGCCGCTGACATTCTGGCGCTGGCGCTGCTGAAGTCGCCCGGCGAGATGGGCGCGGATATTGCCATCGGCTCGACCCAGCGCTTTGGCGTTCCGATGGGCTATGGCGGCCCGCACGCTGCTTATATGGCGACCACCGACAAGCTGAAGCGCGCCATGCCGGGCCGCATCATCGGCGTGTCCGTCGATGCCCGCGGCAACAAGGCCTACCGCCTGGCGCTGCAGACCCGCGAACAGCACATCCGCCGCGAAAAGGCCAACTCCAACGTCTGTACCGCACAGGCGCTGCTGGCCGTCATCGCGTCGATGTACGCGGTCTACCACGGCCCCGACGGCATCAAGGCCATCGCCCAGTCGGTGCACCGCAAGACCTCCCGCCTGGCCGCGGGCCTGGAAGAGCACGGGTTCAAGGTGGAGCCGGAAGTGTTCTTTGACACCATCACCGTCGAGGTCGGCCCGCTGCAGAAAACTGTCATGGAAGCGGCCGTTGCCCGCGGTGTGAACCTGCGCAAGGTGGGCGAGGACCGCATCGGCATCTCGCTGGACGAGCAGACCCGCGCCGAGACCATCGAAGCGGTCTGGGGCGCCTTCGGCATCGGGAAGAAGGACGACAGCGTCAAGAACCGCGCCTACCGCCTGCCCGACTATGCGCTGCGGGAAAGCGAGTATCTGACCCACCCGATCTTCCACAAGAACCGGGCCGAGGCAGAGATCACCCGCTACATGCGCCGCCTGGCTGACCGCGATCTGGCGCTGGACCGTGCAATGATCCCGCTGGGCTCCTGCACTATGAAGCTGAACGCGACCATCGAAATGATCCCGGTCACCTGGCCGGAATTCGGCAACCTGCACCCCTTCTGCCCGGAAGACCAGGCGCAAGGCTACCACCAGATGATCGCCGATCTGAACGACAAGCTCTGCCAGATCACCGGCTATGACGCAATCTCCCAGCAGCCGAACTCCGGTGCGCAGGGCGAATACGCGGGCCTTCTGACCATCCGCAACTACCATGCGGCAAACGGCCAGGGCCACCGCAACGTCTGCCTGATCCCGACCTCCGCGCACGGCACCAACCCGGCCACCGCGCAGATGGTTGGCTATACGGTGGTGCCGATCAAGGCGGATGACAAAGGCAACATCGACGTCGCCGACTTCCGCGAAAAGGCGGAGAAGCACTCTGACCACCTCGCCGCCTGCATGATCACCTACCCGTCCACGCACGGCGTGTTTGAGACCACCGTGCAGGAGGTTTGCGGCATCACCCATGAGCACGGCGGCCAGGTGTACATCGACGGCGCCAACATGAACGCCATGGTCGGCCTGTCGCGTCCGGGTGACATCGGCGGCGACGTCAGCCACCTGAACCTGCACAAGACCTTCTGCATTCCGCACGGCGGCGGCGGCCCCGGCATGGGTCCGATCGGCGTCAAGGCGCATCTGGCAGAACACCTGCCGGGCCATCCGGAATACGGCACCGCCGTGGGTCCGGTCTCGGCGGCGCCGTTCGGCTCGCCGTCGATCCTGCCGGTCAGCTGGGCCTACTGCCTGCTGATGGGCGGCGCAGGCCTGACCCAGGCGACCCGGGTGGCGATCCTGAACGCCAACTACATCGCCGCGCGCCTGAAGGACGCCTACAAGATCCTCTACACCTCGGAAACGGGCCGCGTTGCGCATGAGTGCATCCTCGACACCCGCCCGCTGGCGGATGAGGGCAACGTCACCGTGGACGACATCGCCAAGCGTCTGGTCGACTCGGGCTTCCACGCCCCGACCATGTCCTGGCCGGTGGCGGGAACCCTGATGGTGGAGCCGACCGAATCCGAGCCCAAGGACGAGCTGGACCGCTTCTGCGACGCCATGCTGTCGATCCGGCAGGAGGCGCAGGACATCATCGACGGCAAGATCGACGCGCAGAACAACCCGCTCAAGCACGCGCCGCACACGGTGCGCGACCTGGTCGGCGAATGGGACCGTCCCTACAGCCGCGAACAGGCCTGCTTCCCGCCGGGCAACCTGGGCGTCGACAAGTACTGGCCGGTGGTGAACCGGGTGGACAACGCCTATGGCGACCGCCACCTGGTCTGCACCTGCCCGCCGATGTCGGAGTACGAAGAAAACGAGGCCTGATCCGTCAGGCCTCCCGCCCCGCCGGCCTGTCCGGCGGGGCACTCCTGCAGCGCCCGCCGCGCCGCATCCCCGCATGACCCGCTCAGAGGAGAGAATGATGTCCCGTCTCGAACCGCTGACCGTGCCAGCCTCCCGGCAAACCGCTGACAACGCGGCACAGACCCGCCTCCACGACGTCGAAATCATTCTGCCGCAGTCGGAGCCGCCTGCCGCGGCCCAGATGATTTGCGAGGTCTTCCGCGCCGCCAACGATCTGTTTCCCGACAGCGGCTACCGCACCGCCGTGCGCAACCTCAGCTCGCAGATGCGCGCGGTGCCCGCCGGCTGGAAGCCGCAGACAGTGATATTCCTCGGCGGCATCGCCAGCCGCTGGCCGCTGAATTCCGGCGAAAAGGCCAGCCTGCAGCGGATCTGCCGCCAGGCACAGCGCTGCCTGTTTGCCGGCAGTGCGGTTTTCCTGCTGCCAGAGACCGGCATCAACGCACCGGTGGAAAGCGCGGTGCACGCGAACTTTGCTGCCGCCGCAGAGGAAGAGCAGCTGGCCTGCGCCCCGGCAGGCACCCTGACCGCCAGCTCGGGCCGGATCAGCACCGCTGTCAGCAGTTTTGCCGCGCTGCGTGTGCTGGCCGCCTTTCTGCGCGCCGACCGCGGCCCCTTCATCGCCGATGCGGTGTGCGACTATCTGGGCCTTACCTTTGGGCCCGTGTCGGAGCAGTCCAAGGTGTCTTTGCAGCTGCGCCAGACAGCCGGCGGCGACGCGCTGATCGTCAAGATCCTCGATCTGATGCAGCAGAACCTCGAAGAGCCGCTGTTGATCCGGGATATTGCCCAGCAGGCCGGCGTCTCCCCGCGCAAGCTGGAGCGCCGCTTCCAGCAGAAGGCCCGCACCAGCCCGCTGGCCGCCTACCGCAAGCTGCGCATCGAAAAGGCCCGCCAGCTGCTGCTGCACACCACCCTGCCGCTGGCCGAGATCGTCGCCGCCACCGGCTTTGGCTCCCGCAGCAGCCTGACGGAATGGTTCAAGCGCGAGTACAAGACCAGCCCGCAGGCGTTCCGGAAGCAGTATTATGCGGACCGCCACCCTGCGGGGTCCATGGCCTGACAGCATCCGGTGCCGGACAGGAAAAAGGCGGCCCTGGGGCCGCCTTTCTTGTGTTCTTGCGGGGTCAATCGCCTGCGCCGCCGCCCTCGCTGCCGCCGGACAGGGCGTTCGGATCGAAGACGTTGCCGAAGCCGGAAGAATTGCCCTGCGGTTCCTGCTCCGCTTCAGGCTCGGCCTCGCTGTTGCCCGACAGGTTTCCGGGGGCGAAGGCACCGCCGAAGCCGCTGCTGCTGCCGGACGGCGCGGCGGGGGCCGGAACGGCCTCGCCCTGCTGGTCCAGCTGCTCCTGACGGCGCAACTCGCGCTGGCGGAGCAGTTCCTGGATGCGCTGTTCGGCCTCCAGCCGCTTCTGCTCCTGCACATCGGCGATGCACTGGGCCGGGCTGTAGAGCGCCGCGGTGCCCGCCACCGCCACCGTGGCGCAGGCCACCGCGACCAGCGCCGCCGCCGCCCAGTTGGAACGGAAGAACCCGGGCAGTTGCAGCCTGCCGCTTTCCAGCTCTGCCACCGTGGCCTTCTGGCGCGCCGCCGCCACCAGTTCCTTGCGGCGCAGGCTGGCCTCGTTGGCGAGTGCTGCGATCACCGTCAGCACCACGATGATGAAGGCCAGCGCCGAAATCGCGGGGGTGATGCCGTAACGCACCTTCTGCGCCAGCTCGATGGTCAGCGTCGGGTATTCGCCGAAGGTGAAGGTGGTGGTGTTGTAGTTCTCAAAGCTCGCCAAGAAGGCCAGCACCGCAGCGCTCGCAATCGCGGGGCGCATGAACGGCAGCAGCACCTTGCGGAAGGCCTGAGCGTGCGTCGCGCCGAGGTCCAGCGCCGCCTCGGTCAGCGCCACGTCATAGCGCTGCAGCCGCGCCACCAGCACCAGCATGCAGTAGCTGGCGATGAAGGTGGACTGGCCGATGATGGTCAGGAACAGCCCGTTGGAGAGCCAGCTGTCCGCCCCCAGCCCCAGCATCCGGTTGATCCGGTCCCAGAACACCAGGGTCGAGATCCCCAAGACCACGCCGGGGATGAGGATCGGCGCGATGATGATGGTGTAATAGGTGGCGCGCAAGCGGGGCCAGATCTGGGTCAGCATCAGCGCCCCCGCCAGCCCCATCGCGACTGACAAGGCCACCGTGCCCGCCCCCACCAGGATCGAGTTCCAGATGCCGTTCAGGATCCGCTCGTCGCGGAACAAGGCCCCGAACCACTCGAACGTCAGGCATTCCCAGGGCGTCATCCGCGGGAAGGCGGGTGAGTTAAAGGCGGTGGCCGACATGATCACCAAGGGGCCCAGCAGATAGGCAAAGAACACCCCCAGATAGATCCAGAGGCTGAGGCGCATAAAGGTGAACCGCTTCATTTGCCGATATCCCCCATGTTCACCTTGAACAGGCGCATGACGGCCAGAACAAGCAGGATACAGGTGACCAGCAGCACCACCGCATAAGCCGCGCCCTGCGGCCAGTCGGAGTTGTCATTGAACTGCTGATAGATCAGCTGGGTGAACCACAGGGAGGACGGCCCGCCCAGGATCTGCGGCGCCGCCAGCGCGCCGGCCGACAGCATGAACACCATGGTGCAGCCGGAGGAGATGCCGGGCTTGGCATAGGGAATGACCACCCGCTGGTGGATCTTGGCCCAGCTCGCGCCCATGTCGCGCGCCGCCTCGATCTGGTTGCGGTCGAGGCTTTCGATCACATTGTAGATCGGGAAGATCATCAAGAGGATGTAGGCGTATCCCAGACCCGCATAGAGCGCGATGTCATTGCGGATGAAATCGAAGGGGGTGTCGAAAATCCCCAATCCCACCAGCATGTTGTTCAGCACCCCGGTCTCGCCGAAGATGATGCGCAGCGCAAAGGCGCGCAGGATCTCGTTGATCCAGTAGGGGATGATCAGCATCAGCGCGAAGATGCGGATGTGGTTGCCTTTGGTCTGGGCCAGATAATAGGCGATCGGGTAGCACAGGATCAGGTTGAAGACAGTGACGCAGACCGCCGCCACCAGGGTGCGGAAGAACACCCTGAGGTCGACCGCGTTGTACTCCTGGCTGCCGCCTTCGGGGCCGTAGATCAGGTATTTGTAATTCTCCAGCGTGTAGACGTCCCTGGGCCCGCCGATCTCCGGCGGCGGCAGGTTGGGGCGGAACGAGAAGTCGAGCATCGACAGCTGCGGCAGGATGATGAGGCCGATGGTCCAGAACAGGACCAGCCCCAGCATCAGGCTGCCCATGCCGGTGCCGTTGCGTTTGAAGAACTCCCTCAGGAAGCTTGGCATGGTTTGGCCCCCCTCATTCCGCGGCCAGTTCACCGGCTGGCACGATGACGGCGTTCTTCGTCTCGTATTCCAGGGTGATGTTCTGGCCGGTGTGATCCTCGAACGACTGCCCGAGGTTGGGGATCGAGACCTTCAGCTCCTTGCCGCCGTCGCCTTCCATGAAGATGTTGAAAGCGTTGCCCTCGAACTCCTCGTGATTGACCTTGGCGGTCACAAAATGCGTGCCGGTGGCTCCTTTGGGTGCCAAAGCAAAGGCTTCGGGGCGGATGAACATCATTGCGGCGTCGCCTTCCTTCATCCGGCCCTGGTTGGCGCTGGATATCCGCGCCACCAGATCGCCCGACCGGTTGGTCTGGATCAGCGCCTCATTGCCCATGACACGCTTGACCTTGCCGCGGAACACGTTGTTTTCGCCCACGAAAGACGCGGCAAAGGCGGTGGCGGGATCGTTGTAGATGGCCTTGCCGTCGCCGATCTGGTCAATGACGCCGGCCCGCATCACCGCGATGTTGTCGGACATGGTCAGCGCCTCGCCCTGGTCGTGGGTGATGTAGATGAAGGTGATGCCGACCCGCTGCTGGATTTCCCGCAGTTCGGTGCGCATGTGCTGGCGCAGCTTCAGGTCCAGCGCCGACAGCGGCTCATCCAGCAGCAGCACGTCAGGTTCTGCGCACAGCGCGCGGGCAATCGCCACCCGCTGGCGCTGGCCGCCCGACAGCTCCGACGGCAGCTTGCCGCCCTGGCCGGGCAGCGCGATCATGTCCAAAAGCTCGTCCGCGCGCTTGCGCCGCTCGCGCGCCGAGGCGCCCTTGATCTCCATTGAGAAGGTGATGTTCTCCCAGACCTTCATCAGCGGAAACAGCGCCAGGTTCTGGAAGATCAGCGCGGTGGGGCGCTTGTTCGGCCCGATCCCCTTCATGTCGTTGCCGCCGATCAGCACCCGGCCGCCGCTTGGCTCCAGGAAGCCCGAGACCGCGCGCAGGATGGTGGTCTTGCCGCAGCCCGACGGCCCCAGGAAGGAAAAGAAATCCCCCCCGTTGATGGTCACATTGGCATCGCGCACGGCAACAAAGTCACCGAAGCGGATCCACAAGTTCTCGAGATCAACACCGACCCCTGCACTCATTTGGCTTCTCCCTAAGATGCAGACCTCCATTCCGGTGGCATGCCACCGGCCCCGCAAGAGCTGCTATCCGTATCTGTTCGTATGTGTTGGCGCCGCAAAATGTGCGGCTGGCCCCAGAGCGTGCCCCGAGGCCAGGCTGTTCAAGCGCGCGGGTCAGGCGCTCTTGAACTTGTTGACGAATTCGGTGCGCACGTCGGCGTACCAGGGCGCCTCGGCCGGCCAGGGGTTCAGATTGGCCAGGCTGTCGCCCGGATAGGCCTCTGCGAAGTTCTTCTTGTAGATGTCGCCGGAGAAGCCGTCGGCACCCAGCACCGGCGAGTTGTAGCCGTGGCTGTCGATCGCCTTGCCCGCGGGCTCCTGCTGGAAGGCATAGTCGATGAAGGCATAGACCTGCTCCTCGTTCTGGGCGCCGACCGGCATCGACATGCCGTCGACCCAGGCCATCGCACCTTCGACGGGCGCCTGGTAATGCACCGGCTCGCCTGCGGATTTCAGCGCCAGCGGCGGGCCGTCCCAGGTCTGGCCGACCACCACACCTTCGTTCAGAAGACCGTTCTTCTGGGTGTCGGCGTCGTTCCAGATCAGCTTGATCCGATCCTTGCGCGCCACGCACCAGTCGGTGACCTGGCCCCAGACCTTGCGCATGGTTTCCTCGTCGTCATAGGCGGCCCAGATCGAGCCCGGCTCCATCTCGCCCGAGGCTTCCATGTAAAGCCCTGCGCCCAGCATCATCGAATGCGCCCGGCCCATGGTCTTGCCCGCGTTCTCCTCGCTCCAGACGTCGCCGTAAGACGGCGCATCGCCCGCGGGCAGCCATTTGTCGGTGCGGTAGGCAATGCCCTCGGTGCCCCAGATATGCGGCAGCCAGTGGACGCCTTCACCGCCGAAGTTCCAGGCATCGGTGCCGATCTTGGCCATCGCCGGGTTCACCGCGTCGATGTTGACCTTGCTCATGTCGAAGGGCTTCAAAAGCTCCAGCGGCCCCCACTGCAGCGAGCGGTTGTTGGTGGGCGAGACGATATCGAAGCCCTGCCCCTTGGTGGCCTTCATCTTGTTGATGATTTCCTCGTTGGAGCCGATGCCGGTGTAATTCACCTTGATGCCGGTCTTGGCCTCAAAGCCGGAAAGGAACTCCGGCGGCAGGTAGTCCGACCACATCAGGATGTTCACTTCGCCCGACGACGCCAGCGCGCTTTTCGAATAAAGCGGCGCCGCCAGGGCCGCAGCCCCCGCAGCTTTCAGCACAGAACGCCGCGAAACAGTCGACTTTACTGTCATTTGATCAATTCTCCCTTTGGACTGGTATTTGTTATTTTTGTTTTGTTGAACGGTGAAACCTTGCGGAGGCTTGCATCGCCCCGACAGTGACAGTTTGGAAAAACGATAAGGCCAGATTGCCCGCAAAGTTTCCCGGCATGACGCCAGTTTCGGCACAGTTTGAAGCCATCTGCGACATTTCCATTGGATGAGCCTCCACTGCTGCCCCGGCAGTGTGCGTTTGTGCGGGGCGGGCCGTCAACGGCCATGTGCGTTTCCCGCCGCACCCGGTTGGGCGGATGATACGGGCTTCCCTGGGATTGCCGCCGCTTGCGGCGGCCAGTGACCGGCCCGTTTCTTTCACATCCTGCAAGCAAGCTTTCGAATTTCTGCGAAACTGGGCCGCCTGCATTGCCGCCGCGCGCGTCTGGGCGCTTAGTCGGTAGAGGGTAAACCGGAGGCTCCTTGTCATGAAATCACGCACCAAGGTTGTGGTGATCGGCGGCGGCATCGCCGGTTGCTCCACTCTGTACCACCTCACCCAGGAAGGCTGGAGCGACGCCGTGCTGGTCGAACGCAACGAGCTGACCAGCGGCACCACCTGGCATTCGGCGGCGCAGGTGACGAACTTTGGCACCAACCAGACCATGATCGGGCTCAAGTCCCGCTCCATCAGCCTCTACAAGGAGCTGTCCGAAGACCCGGATTACCCGATCAACTACCACCACGGCGACGGCGGCATACGGCTGGCCAATACCGAGGCGCAGATGCAGGGGTACCGGCATTTCGCCTCGATGGCGCGCGGCATGGATGTGCATTTCGAGATCATCAGCGCCGAGGAATGCGGCCGCCGCCACCCGCTGATCTCTACGGATAACCTGGTGGGCGGCCTGTGGGACCCGCTGGATGGCGACATCGACCCGGCGCAGCTGTGCCAGGCGCTGGCGCGGCGCGCCCGCAAGGCCGGCGCCGAGGTCTACCGCAACACGCCAGTGACCGCGCTGACCCAGCATAAGGACAACACCTGGACCGTGCACACCGAACACGGCGATATCGACTGCGATATTGTGGTGAATGCCTGCGGCTACCGGGTGAACGAGGTCGGCGCGATGATGGGGGTGCATCACCCGGTCGCCTCGATGGAGCATCAGTATTTCCTGACCGAGGACATCCCCGCCATCAAGGAGGCCGGCCGCCGGATGCCGCTGATCCGCTGCCCGATCTCCGACTACTACTGCCGCCAGGAAAAGAACGGGCTGCTGATCGGCTTTTATGAGCAGGACTGCAAGACCTGGGGCATGGACGGCATCGACCCGGATTTCGTCAACGCTCTCTGCCCTGACGATCTGGAGCGGGTGATGGACGTGCTGGAGGGCGCGTTTGACCGGATGCCCGCGCTGCGCGAAACCGGTATCCGCGCGATCGTCAATGGGCCGATAACCTATACCATCGACGGCGCGCCGCTGATCGGCCCGGTCCCGGGCAAGCGCAACGCCTTCTGCGCCATCGGATTGCGGGCCGGGCTGGGGGAAGGCGGCGGCCATGGCTGGCTGCTGGCGCAGATGATCGTGCACGGGGAGGCCTGTTACGATACCTGGTGCCTGGACCCCCGCCGCTTTGCCGCCCACGCCAATGCAGAGCTGACCGCGCTGAAAGCCGTGGAAGACTACCAGAACGAGTTCCGCTTTCATTTTCCGCATGAGCACCGCGAGGCGGGCCGCCCGGCCAAGACCACACCGCTGACGCCGGTGCTGGCCGCCGAAGGCGCGGAGTTCACCGTGGTGAACGGCTGGGAGCGGGTGGATTACATCAAACCCTCCCCGGGTTTTCACCCCTCGCTGACCTTCAATTTCGACGAAGCTTTCGATGTTGTCGCCGCCGAAATAAAGAACCTGCAGGAAAACGCGGGCCTCTGCGAGGTCAGCGGCTTCAATCGGATCGAGATCACCGGCGCGGACCGCCACAGTTTCCTGGACCGGATGTTCTGCGGCACGGTCACCCGCCGTGCGGGCCGCGTCGGGCTTGGCTACCTTCTGAACTGTCACGGCATGGTCAAGGGCGAGGCCACGGTGGCGAACCTGCCTGCCTCTGACCGCGGGCCGGAGCGGGTCTGGTACGGCTCTGCCGCTGCCAGCGAGCTCCACGACATGGACTGGCTGAGCCAGCACATCGGCACGGGCGAAGATGTGCAGCTGCGCTCCCTCACCAATGACCAGACCATCCTGGTTCTGGCAGGACCCCGGGCGCGGGATGTGCTTTCTGCCTGTGCCCGGGGCGGCTGGTCGCGCGCGGCCTTCCCCTGGCTGTCGGTGCGCGAATGCTTCATCGGCATCGCTCCGGCGACGGTGATGGGTGTCAGCTTCTCAGGTGAGCTGGCTTATGAAATCCACGTGCCGAACGCCTCCCTTTATGCTGCCTATCTGGCGCTGCGGAAGGCCGGGGAGGCTTTCGGGCTGAAGCTGTTCGGCGCCCGCGCGGTGGAGTCGATGCGGATGGAGAAAGGGTTCCTGCACTGGAAGACGGATCTGACCACCGAATACGACCCGTATGAGACCGGGCTGGGCCGTTTCGTGAAGCTGGGTAAAGGCGGGTTCATTGGCCGCCAGGCGCTGTTGAAGCGCCGGGCCGCGGGGGCGCGCAAAAAGCTGGTCACGCTGCACGTCGGCACCACCCATGCCCCGGCCTGCAGCGGCGCCTCGCTGATGCAGGGCGACAAGGTCGCGGGCACCGTGACCTCGGGCGATTGGGGGCATCGGGTCGGCATGAACCTGGCCTATGCTTTTGTGGTGCCGGAACTGGCGGCTGAAGGCAGCACCATGCAGCTCGACCTCTGCGGAGATCTGGTCTCCGCCACTGTCATCGCGCCGTCGCCATACGATCCGGATTTTGACCGCCTCCGCATCTGATCCCTTGCTGGACCGCAAACGCCCGGGAACCTCCCCAGGCGTTTTCTTTGCGTCATCCAGCTTCAAATCAGCTGCGGCCCTTCCACGGCACCAGCCAGTTCTCGGCCTTGCGCATCAGGATGTCGATGCCATAGCCGATAATCCCGATCATCACGATTCCCATGATCACGATATCGGTCAGCTGGAACTTGGACGCGGCGATGATCATCATGCCCGCGCCCTTCTGCGCGGCCACCAGCTCAGCCGCCACAACCGTGCCCCAGCAGACCCCCATGGCCACCCGCGCGCCGGTAAAGATTTCCGGCAGCGAGTTCGGCACGATCACATGCCGCATGATCTGCCACTTGGACGCCCCCAGCGAATAGGCCGCGTGGATTTTCGAGATGTTCACGCCCGAGACCCCGGCCCGGGCCGCAATTGTCATGATCCAGAGTGCGGCCAGGAACAGCAGAACGATCTTGCCGGTTTCCCAGATGCCGAACCAGATGATCACCAGCGGGATCAGCGCCAAAGGCGGAACCGGGCGCATGAATTCCACGATCGGGTCAAACCAGCCGCGGAACCAGCCGGACAGGCCCATGGCATAGCCCAGCGGAATACCGACAATCGCGCCGGCAACGAAGCCGGCAATCACCCGCGCCAGCGACCAGCCCAGGTGCTGCCACAGCGAGAAGTTCTGATAGCCCTCGGATGCGATTTCAAAGAACCGCGCCACCACCGTTTCCGGGGCCGGCAGCCAGATCGGGTTCATCTGCATCCCGGCACTGGGGGTAAAGCTGATGGCGCCCTTTCCGGTCAGCGTCACCGTGCCGTCGCCGGTGTCCACAGCCGTGCCAGGTCCGATCGGCTCCCCGTTGATGGCCACGACTTTGGCGCCTTCCTTGCGTTTGACCTCATCATTGCGGTCGAAGATCAAGGTCGTGGACCGCCCGGCCTGTGCCGCCAGCGCATCGTTTTTGGCAAAGCCGCCGCCGGGGTCCACCTCGAAATTGGAGCTGGCCTCGCCAAATCCGGCCACCCGGACGGCGACTTCCGCATCGTCGGTGCTGCCCGCGGCGTTTTCCAGCGTGTAGGTAAAGCTGGTTTCACCGGTGAACGGCCCCGGCACATGAAGCGGAAACAGCTTGGATCCGGTGAAGGCCGCCCAGATCACGAAAATCACCAGCACCGAAATGATCGACGCCGCCCGGTCCGGGCTCACCGCGCTTTCGTCGCCGAATGTCACCGTCTTCAGGCTGGTGAAATCGTGCCGTGACTGCATGCCCTTGCGAATGAACTTCACCAGGAAAAAGGCGCCGGCGAACAACGCGATGTAGAACAGCAGTACCGTCATGCCACCTGCTCCGTCCGGCCCATGATCTCCTCTTCCATCTCCCAGATCATCGACAGGATCTCATCGCGGGTCTCGGCGAAGCCTTCGGATTTCTTGACGTCGCGCAGGTCGGCATTCACCCCGCGCTCGGCAAAGGGCAGCTGGTACTCGCGGTGGATGCGGCCCGGGCGCGGCGCCATCACGATCAGCCGTTCGCCCAGCAGCAGCGCCTCCTCCACCGAGTGGGTGATCAGGATGATGGTCTTGCCGGTTTCCTTCCAAAGCTTCAGCACCAAGCCCTGCATCTTTTCCCGCGTCAGCGCATCCAGCGCGCCCAGCGGCTCGTCCATCAGGATCACATCCGGCTCATTCGCCAGGCAGCGGGCCAGCGCCACCCGCTGCTGCATGCCGCCCGACAGCTCGTAAACCGCCTTCTCCTTGAAGTCCTGCAGGCCGACGATGTCCAGCAGGTGGTCGGAGATCTTCTCGCGCTCGGCCCGCCTCATACCCTTCATGCGGGGACCGAATTCCACGTTGTCGCGCACGTTCATCCATTCGAACAGCGCGCCCTTCTGGAACACCATCCCGCGCTCCGCGTCCGGCCCGGTGACCACATGCCCGTTCAGCTCCACCACCCCTTCCGTCGGGGCCAGAAACCCCGCCAGAATGTTCAGCAGCGTGGTCTTGCCGCACCCGGACGGCCCCAGCACCGACATCAGCTCCCCCGCCTGTAAATTCAATGAAACGTCTTTCAGCGCCTGGACGGAGCTGCCGTTGGGCAGGTCAAAACGCATGGAGACACTCTTGATGTCCAGTCCCGCCATCTTCTCCCCCTCCTGTTAGGGCTTCGCGGCCTGCGCCCTGCCCGCCGGGATGCGAACGGCCCGAAAGCCGGACCGTTCGGCACATTCAGTTCGCTGCGGTTCAGTTCTGCGCGGCGGCTAGCGGCGCGCTGTTGACGGTTCCGTCATAGGAGTCCAGCGCCGCCTCGATGCTGCCCGCATTCACGAAGATATCGGCCACGCCCTTCATGAAGGTCTGCGCGCCGCCGCCCAGCCATTTCTCCGACAGCTGCTCCTCTGCTGACGGGAAGCTGAAGGTGGCGATGGTGGCTTCGGCATCCGCCAGGTCCATGCCTGCGTCCTTGGCGATGACCGGCAGCATCTCGTCCTTGTGATCGCCCGAGTTCCACATGGCGTTGGCGTCTGCGGTCACTTTCAGAAACTTGCTCAGCAGCTCGCCTTCGGACTCAACGAAACCGGCGGGCGCGCTGGTCACGTCGAACACCAAGATGCCCAGTTCTTCCTTCTCCGCACCGGTCAGCAGCACGTTGCCATGCTCCACCATCCGCCGCAGCGCGCCGCCCCAGCCACAGACCATGTCTAGGTTGCCCTGGGCAAAGGCCGCCGCACCGTCAGCGGGGGCCATGTCGACGATCTCCATCGAGCCGACATCAACCCCGAAATGCGCCATCTGCGACAGGAAGCCGTAATGCGCCGCGGTGCCGATCGGCACGCCGACCTTCTTGCCGTTCAGCTCAGCCGCACTGTCCTTGTCGATCTCCAGCGCCTCGGCCACCACGCAGTTGTCGTTGTCGGAATAGCTGACCGCCACATCCACCGCCTGGAGGTCCTGCCCGGCGGAGGTTGCCACCACAAACGGCGGCACGCCCTGGCTCACGGCGATCTGAACATCGCCAGAGGCCATGGCTGCAGACATCGCCGTGCCGGTATCGAAGGAGACCCAATTGATCTTGACGCCCATTTCCTCCTCATAGGTGCCGTTGGCCTTGGCAAACTGGAAGGGCATCGGCCATTCAAGGAAGTAGGCGACGGTGACCTCATCCAAGGCAGAGGCGTGCGAGGCAGACAGCGCCGCGATGCCGGCGCAAGCAGTCGTCAGCAGGTACTTTTTAATCATATTGAATCTCCTCCCAGTGGTTTTCCGGGTCCGTTCAATGCGGGCCTCGGACATTTATTTTTGCACGGCAAACCATATCCGGGAAGAAAATACACAGTAGAATAAAGTTGCTTTTGCGCCCAAAGTAAAACTTAGTTTCGTTTTTAACGGATATAGTTTGGTGAACAGGAGGCGCAGCCTGTGCAGAAATCCCTAAGCCTGAGGTGGCTGGAGGTGTTCCAGCTTATTTCAAAGTCAGGATCAATACAAAAGGTTGCTGCTGAAACCGGCCTGTCGATCAGCACCGTGTCCAATCACCTGCGCAGTCTGGAAAGCGCGCTGGGGGTGGATCTGGTGGATCATACCCGCCGCCCGATGGGGCTGACCCCGGCCGGAGTCGTCTATGCCCGCTACGTCCATGAGGGGCTGATGACGCTCAGACGCGGCGAGGCGGAGATCCGCTCCGGCAGCTGGCAGCACGCCACCGATCTGCGCATGGCGCTGCTGGATGATTTCGACAATGAAGTCGGCCCGGAGCTGTTCCAGTTCCTGTCCACCGCCCTGCCCCGCTGCAATTTCCGCCACTACACCCGGCCCAGCCATGAGATCATCGCAAAGCTGCAGGAGCAGAAACTGGATGCCGGCGTCGCCACCCGCCCGGCGGGGCTGCTGCCGGATCTGATCGAGTACCCCTTGATGCGCGATCCGTTCATTCTGGTGGTGCCCGCCGCATACAGCGGCAGCGTTGAGGAGCTGACCAAACCGGAGGCGCCGCTGCCGTTCCTGCGCTATTCCCGCGACCACACCATCGGCAAGCAGATCGAAACCCAGCTGACCCGGCTCAAGATCTCGCTGCCCAACCGGTTTGAGCTGGAATGCAATCAGTCGATCATCGGCCTGGTGGCCGAAAGCAGCGGCTGGACCGTGACCACCGCCGCCAGTTACCACCGCGCCCAGCGCTTTCACGACAAGGTCAAGGTCGTGCGCTTTCCAGGCAAGAGCTTTGCCCGGACGGTGTCGCTGTTCACATCCAGCGTCTATCCGGCGGCCACGTCGCAGCTGATCCACGAGGCGCTGCAAAAGTCTCTGCGCCATCATTTCACCGATCCGATCAGCGCCCGTTTCCCCTGGCTGGCCGAGGAGTTCCGGACGCTGCCGGCGCAGGACGTATAAGGGCAGACCCCAATTCGAAACAAACATTCGTGTTTCTCGAAACCACCGGTCCCTGGCTTGACCGTTTAAGCCCTTGAGCGCTGTTTAAAGCGCAAACCGCACCGTGCGCTTCCCCGCACAACCGGCGGCCTTTCAAGGGAAATGGATCATGGCAATCACTTATCTGAAACAGGCCCAGCCGCGCCCGGCTGCCGAGAACAGCGATATCCGCGACACCGTCGCGGTAATGCTTGCCAATATCCGGCGCGTGGGCGAGGAGGCAGTGCGCAGCTATGCGGAAAAGCTGGATGGCTGGACCGGCCCGATTGTGGTGACGGATGCCCAGCGCCGCGCCGCTTGCAACCGTGTTTCGCCGCAGACGAAGGAAGACATTCAGTTCGCCCACGCCAATATCCGCCGCTTTGCCGAGGCGCAGAAGGCCACCATGGGGGAATGCGAGGTGGAGGTGATCCCCGGCCTGATCGCGGGCCAGAAGCAGATCCCGGTGTCCAGCGCCGGCTGCTATGTGCCGGGCGGGCGCTACAGCCATATCGCCAGCGCGCTGATGACCATCACCACCGCCAAAGTGGCAGGCGTGCCGCATATCACCGCAGTCTCGCCGCCGCGCCCCGGCAGCGGCATTCCCGATGCGATCATCTATGCCATGGACCTGTGCGGCGCGGACCTGATCCTGAACCTGGGCGGGGTGCAGGGCATTGCCGCCATGGCGCAGGGCCTGTTCGGGTCGCAGCCCGCCGACATCCTGGTCGGCCCCGGCAATTCCTATGTGGCGGAGGCCAAGCGGATGCTGTTCGGCGAGGTCGGCATCGACATGTTTGCAGGCCCCACGGACTCCCTGCTGATTGCCGATCACACCGCAGAGGTGGAAACCGTCGCCTGGGATCTGGTCAGTCAGGCAGAACACGGCGCCGACAGCCCGGTCTGGCTGGTCACCACCAGCGAGCCGCTGGCCAAGGGGGTCATGGCCCGCGCGCAGGCGCTGATTGACCAGTTGCCAGAACCCAACCTCTCTGCCGCCCACCGTGCTTGGCACGAACGCGCCGAAGTGGTCCTGTGCGACAGCCGCGAGGAAGCCGCGCAGGTGGCCGACCGCTACGCGCCCGAACATCTGCAGGTGCAGGCTGAGGATCTGGACTGGTGGCTGGACCGCCTCACCGCCTATGGCTCGCTGTTCCTGGGCAAGGAGACCACGGTGTCGTTCGGCGACAAGACCTCAGGGCCGAACCACGTGCTGCCGACCAGCGGCGCCGCGCGTTATACCGGCGGGCTGTCGGTGCACAAGTTCACCAAGACCGTGACCTGGCAGCGCTGCAACGCCGCCGCCTCACACGAACTGGCCCAGCGCACAGCTAGGATCAGCCGCATGGAGGGAATGGAAGGCCACGCCATCGCCGCAGAGATGCGGCTGCAGCCGGAAACGGTCTGAGGCCCTGCGGAAACGCCGGTCTCAGGACGGCGTTTCCAGCCGCTGGTCCAGATCGACCGGCCCCAGCACGGCATCGTCGGGAATGCCTTCAAACCCGGTGACGGTGCCGCCATAGAGGTCCATGAACTGCGCAGCTGCCTCGGCTGAGGCGAACGGCACCACCTCCGGCGCCCCCATGCCGCCAGCCACATTGGAGCCGACCACAAAATGCGCCTCGCTGGCATCAATCCAGTTGTTGCTGCCGGGCTGGTCCCAGCTTGCCGCCGCCCCCATGTCGCTCACGTAAATGGCGGTGATCTCCGCATCCCGTTCCGGACTTTTCACATAGGCGGCCAGATCGCGCACCTGGGCAAAGAACAGGGGCGCCGGGAAGCCGTCCAGGTGAATCTGCCCCTTCGGTCCGCCGTGTTCAGCGACATTCATCTGGCAGAAGTAACTGAGCGCAACCTCGGTCAGCTCGACCGGTGCAGGCGGCGCTTTGGCCTCTTCCTCCTGGCAGGCGGACAGGACCAGCGCAGCGGCCAAGGCCAGGCGTTTCATGGCTCCACCCTCCGGAATGCAGCACAGGCCAGCAGGAATCCCAGCACGGGCCACAGCAAAAGCGACAGCGGTGCGGCCCAGCCCGGCAGCGCACTGGCTGCGCCTGCCATGCCGCTGGACAAGGCCACGCTTTCAGACGCCGCCACATTCCACAGCCGGAACGCATCTGCCGGGTTGGCGACCATCACCCAGGGGAAGACCTTTTGGGTGAAGACCCCGCCGCTGTCCATCACCACAGCGCCCAAAAGGCCAAGGTCATAAAGCACCACAAACACCAGCCAGACACCCGCCGACAGGCCCGCGGCCGCCGTTGCCCCGCTGCTGAGCGCCGACAGGGCATACCCCAGAACCAGGAACACCGCCCCCAGCAGGATCGAGGTCAGCACCAGCCGCCCCAACGCCATCAGGCTCTCCGCCCCGGCGCCGCCGAACCAGGCCGCAACGGCCCCCGCCGCGCCGAAGCCGATGCACATGGCAACCGCCAATGCGGCCAGATGGGCCATCAGCTTGCCCAGCAGTATCTCTCCCCGCCCCGCGGGATAAGCGAGCAACAGGGCGAGGCTGCCCCGGTCGCGGTCGCCTGCCACCGCGTCAAACCCCATCATCAGCGCCAGCAGCGGTGCGAGGTAGACTGAAAGGGTGGTCATCGAGGCGACCGAGACCGTCAGCATGTCCACCCCCAGCGTCCCCGTTGGGGCCGACCCGGCAAAGGACAGCGCCAGCGCAAAGGCCAGCATGATCAGCGTCGCCATGAACAGCCAGCGGTTGCGGCGCAGGATCAGCATCTCGGCACGGGCAATGGCAAAGGCACGTCTCATTTGCGGTCCTCCCCGGAGTAATGGCGGTAAAGGTCTTCCAGCCGCGGCGGCACCATGTCGATGTCGGCCACCGCGTCGCCCAAGGCGGCGATCCTGCGCAGTTCAGCCATCTTGTCCTGCGGCGAGCACAGGATCTCAACCGAGGCGCCGTTGATCCGCCGCCCGCCGGTTTCAACAGCGATCCGGTCGGCGTGCGTGCCGTTTGCCTGCACCCGCAGCTTGACCGGAAGGCCGGCCTGCGACGTCAGGCCCGCGAGCGTGTCGTCCGCCACCTTGATGCCCTTGCGCAAGATGGCGATGCGGTCGGTGCGCGCCTCCACCTCTGTCAGCGCATGGGAGGCGATCAGCACCGCCGCGCCCTGTTCCGCCAGCTCGTTGATGATGGCATAAAGGTCCTGGCGCGAAATCGGGTCCAGCCCGCTGGTGGGTTCGTCCAGCAGCGCCAGTTTCGGGCGGCCCAGCAGCACCTGCGCCAGCCCCAGACGCTGCCGCATCCCCTTGGAATAGGCACCGATGCGGCGGTGCATCGCTTCGCCCAGGCCAACCCGTTCCAGGAGGCCATCGATATCCGCGCGTTCGCCGGCCAGGCGGGCAAACAGTGTCAGTTGCTCATGCCCCGTCAGTGCCGGGTGAAAGCTGACCGCCTCCGGCAGAAAGGCAGTGGCGGCCCGCGCCGCGGCGCTGCCGGGGGCTGCACCGCAGATGCGGATGCTGCCGCCCTCATGCCGGATCAGGCCCAGCACCGCCTTGATCAAGGTCGACTTGCCCGCACCGTTGTGGCCCAAGAGCGCCAGCCGTTCCCCCGGCGCAATGTCCAGATCGATGCCATGCAGCACCTGTGTCTTGCCGCGGAACTTGTCCAGCGCGCGGATCTGCAGCGGAAAGTTATCCATCCTGTTCAACCTTTCTGGCGGCATCGGGCCGCTCTGGCCGCATCAGCGGGTGGCTGTCGATCACCCCGCCGGGCAGCAGCGCCGGAAACGCCGACTGCGACCAGCGCACCAGCTGCACCGCGGGCGATCCCATCAGCAGTTTTGCCGCCGGCTGTGTCCACAGCACGTGGTCCATGCTGTCGTTCGGACGGTAGGGGGCATCGGCGATGCCGTCCCCGTCCACATCGAAACCTGCGAAATCAGACCAGTAATTGCCCCGGCCCTCCTCGCTCCATTCCACCCATTTGGTGGAGACGAATTTCACCTGATGCCGGTTGCCGACAAAGGCGTTCCCAACCATCCGGTTGCCGTCGCTGCCGGCGGTAAAGTGGATGCCGATGCCGCAGCCCTCGAACCAGTTGCCGGAGAAATCATTCTTGTGAGCGTTATAGAGGAAGGTGCATTTATCCCTCGCCCCCTTCACATAGTTGCCGCGTATCTCGCCCTGGTTGGCATAGTTCAGCATCACCCCGTGGTCGCGGTCATTCAGCGAAACGTTCCCGGTCACCTTGACCCGTTTGGAGAACATCACCGCATAGCCCAGGTGATTGCCGATCGAGACGTTGCCCGAGACCTCGGAATTGTCGGCGTACATGTAATGCACAGCGAACCGCAGGTCGCGGAAGGTGTTGTTGGTGAACGCGTTCTTCTTGGAACTGTTCACAAAGATCCCGTCGCGGCCAAAGCGGATGTCGTTGCCGTCCACCGCCGCGCCCGGCGCGTTCCAGACATAGACCCCGTTGCCGCGGGCGTTCATGTGCCGGTCGAGGCGCCCCTCGATCCGGTTGCCCTGCACCAGGCTGTCTTTCGCCCCATGAATATCCACGCCGTACAGATTGCCCAGCAGCACGTTGTTCAGGATCTGCGGCGCCTTTGCGGTCTTGGTCAGCTTGATGCCGCTGTCGATCTCCTGGTGCGAAGAGCCGGAGCCAACAACCGTCAGGTTCTGCACGGTAACGCCGGGGCCAGTCACCGTGATGACCGACCCCAGCCCCCGGCCGTCCAGTGTGGCATGGCCCTGGCCATCAATGATGACAGGGCGGTCCAGCACCAGGGTTTCGGCGTATTCGCCCGGAGCGAGGCGGAGGGTGTCGCCATCCGCCGCCTGCGCCAGTGTTTCAGTGATGGCCCCTGCCCGGTTGGGCACATCCCAGTCCGCCGCCCAGGCGGGCGTCAGGCAGAAGAGAGCCGCAACAAAGGATATGGGCAGGAGCCGTTTCATGTTTATGCGCTCCGCGGCTCGACCAGCATCCGGCCGCGCATCTCCATGTGCAGCGCGTGGCAGAACCACTGGCAGTAGTACCAGTGCACGCCCGGGCGCTCCGCCTTGAAGGTGACGGAGGCTGTGGCCTGCGGCCCGACTTCCATCGCGACGCCGAAGTTCGACAGGCAGAAGCCGTGGGTCAGGTCGTCGATGTCATCCAGGTTGGTGACGTAGACAGTGACCTCGTCGCCCTGCTTCACTGTAAACTTCTCAAGGCTGAAGTTCGGCGCCTGGCTCGACATGTAGACCCGCACCTTGTCGCCATCGCGGATGATGGTGTCCTGATAGTCGTCCAGATCGACGCCATCCGCCTCGGCCTGCTTGCGCGCATCTTCCCACATCGGGTCGTTGCGGTCCCAGATGCTGGCCGGGTTCACCTTGGAGCGGTGCACGATGATCGAGTCATGCGGCTCTGCAAAGGTCGGGCCGTCGTGGACCACCTTCATCTTGTCGCCGGAGATGTCGATCAGCTGCTCGTTCTCGGGCTTCAGGGGGCCGACGTTCAGGAACCGGTCCTTGGAGAACTTGTTCATCGAGATCAGCCACTTGCCGTCCGCCTCGGCGGTTTCGCCCATGGAGGTGGAGTTGTGGCCCGGCTGGTACTGCACATCGACCTTGTCGAGGATCGGGTCCACATCGGCGCCGGCATAGGCCTCAATCGCCTTGGCGATGTCCCACTTCACCACCTGGCTGTCGAGGAACAGGGTGGTGTAGGCATAGCCGCGGTTGTCGAAGGCGGTGTGGAGCGGACCAAGGCCCAGCTGCGGTTCCGCCACGATGGCCGAGCGCGGATCGGCGTCGGCATCAAACAGCGCGTCCAGCTTCTCGACGTCGATCACCGAGACGGTCGGCGACAGCTTGCCGTTGACGCAGACGTGCTTCTTGTCCGGTGCGGTGTTGATGCCGTGCGGCGAGTTCGGGATCGGGATATAGCGGGTCAGCTTGCCCGGCGCGTCCTTGCGGCCGTCAACCACCTTGGCGCCGTTCAGCTCCTGGTACTCGCCGGCTTCGATGGCCGCTTCGATGGCCGCGATGTTGAAGACAACCACGTGATCCAGCTCGTTCTCTGTCATCTCGGCCAGGGTCATGCCCATTTCCGAGTTGTAGGAGGTCGAGTAGGCGTATTTGCCCTGATAATCGCAGTCGGTGTTGTCCAGGTTGCCCGAGACGATCACCTGCCAAGCGACTTCCATGGTGTCGCCGTCGATGGCGGAGAAGATGTTCACGTATTGCGACGGATCATCCAGGATCTGGCCGTCGTTCACCAGCGGCGCCTCATGCTCGCCGTTGGCAAAGACATAGCCGGTGCGCGGGAATTTCTGCGGGCGCAGGCCGTGGATGTCCTTGGCGTTCGGGATCTCGATGATCTTGTCGCATTTCATCACGTCGCAGCGCACCCGTGCCACACGGGTGTTCGCCTTGTCGTTCATGAACAGGTAACGGCCGTCATAGGTGCCGTCGGTGAACGACATATGCGGGTGGTGCAGGTCGCCGTTGTCATAGGTTTCCTTGCCGTTGGCGGCCAGGAATTCCTTGGTCTCCGGCAGCAGGCCCTCGGTCAGGATCTTCTTGGACTCGTTGGTCTGGCCCCAGCCGGTGGCGGAGCAGCGGTTGAACACCGGGATCCGCATCAGCTCGCGCATGGACGGCACGCCCAGGATGCGCAGTTCGCCGGTCTGGCCCGAGGACCAGAAGCCGTAGTATTCATCCAGTTCGCCCGGCGCCAGGTTGACGCCTGCGGCCTGTGCAGGCCTGGCGCCCAGCAGGGCGGAGCCGGCACCGGTGGCCGCCAGCACGGCACCGGAGGCGGTGGCCCCCAAGAGGCCGCGGCGGGTGACGGGCAGTTTGTTATTCAGGTCTTCAGACATGATGTCCTCCTTCAGGAAACTTTGATCCTGTTCGCGTTGGGGTGATTGGCAGGCGGCCGGCCCAGAGCAATGTCCGGTGCGGGGCTGCCGGTCTTGGCCCGGCGTTTCAGCTGTTTGATGACAACCGGGCATTTAGCTTCGGATTGATAGAGAACCTGGCAATGCAGGCAGTTCACACATTCGTTCGGGTTGATCTCACCCGTCGGGTGGATCGCCTGAACGGGGCACTCGTTGGCACAGGTCTGACAGGGGTGGCCGCACTCATGATAGCGCTTCAGCCAGTCGAACATCCGCACCCGCGCCGGGATCGCCAGCGCCGCGCCCAGCGGGCACATGTAGCGGCAGTAGAACCGTTCGATGAACAGCCCGGCCAGCAAGAGCGCCACGGCAAAGACCACAAACGGCCAGTCGCGCACGAATTTCAGGATGATTGCGGTCTTGAACGGCTCCACCTCGGCGTAGGTTTCGGCCAGCGGGATCGACACCATCGATACAGCGAACAGGCCGAGGAAGATCATGTATTTTGCAGGCCACAGGCGTTCATGCAGGCCCCACGGCAGGGTGATCTGCGGCACCTTGAAGGCGCGGGCGATCTTGTTGGTCAGCTCCTGCAGCGCGCCGAACGGGCACAGCCAGCCGCAATAGGCGCCGCGGCCCCAGAACAAGAGCGCAGCAGCAACCGCAAACCACTGGATGAAGACAAGCGGGTCCAGCAGGAACGCGTCCCAGGAGAAGCCGCTGCGCAAAGACCCCGCCAGCGCCATCAGGTTGACCACGCTCAGCTGCGCATTGGCGTACCAGCCCAGGAACACCAGAGTGACGGTCAGATAACCGATCCGGAACCAGTAGAAGGTGCGCGCGTTCACAGTCGCCTGGAACTGGAAAAAGAATACCCCAGTCAGCACCAGCAGCATCACGGCAAGAACACCGATCTCGACGGTGCGGTCTTTCCAGATCCGCTGCCACAGGGCGGCCTTGGCGGCGGCCTCGCTGGTGTCATCCTCCACCACCTTGGGCGCAGGCGCGGCGGGCAGCAGGTACTGTTCCGGCAGCTTGTAACCCAGATCGAAGGTCAGGAACGCCCGCTCCAGCGCGCCCACGGAGCGCTGCACCAAGAGCTGCAGGCGGAACGGTTCAGCCGGGTCGAACTCCGCATCCGCCGGGATCTTGAACAGGTCCAGCTCGGCAAAGCTGGGGCTGTCCGCTGTGGCCAGCGACCCCAGCCGCTTGTGCTGGCGGTCAAAGAAGCGCACCGAGGCATCGCCCTGGATCAGCTGGACCCGGTCGAAAATCCCGCCGCGCACGTAGCCAGAGCCCTTGAAGCTGTAACTGCCGCGCCCGAGTACCAGAATGGCGTGCTCGCCCTCCTTCAGCCAGGACGTGAGGTTCTGGTATTCCGCCTCGCCCAGCAGCGACTTGCCGATGGAGGGAACGGATACCAGAGCCATATGCATGTCGATGAAGGTGTCGTCCGGCGCGCCGCGCTCCCGCCGCCGGATCGCGCGCTGGTCGCCGGTGGCCTCAAAGGCCGTGTTGATCTGGCCGACGTCCAGCGTCATCCGCCGCACAGAGCCGTCGCCCGCCAGCGTGGTCCAGTCCGCGACCTCCTCGCGGGCCATGTCGACCTCGCGCTTGGGCCCATCCGGCTGCACCGGCGACAAGCCCCCCAGGCCCAGCGCACGCGCCACCTTGATGCCGGCGCGCACAAGGCTGTCGTCGATCACCATGATGGTCACTGTCGCGCCGGAAATGATGTCGAGGTCATGGGCATCGCCGCCTGCCGCCGCCTCGGCCTTCAGGTCCAGCCCGGCATAGCTTTCGGTCAGCTTGACCATCTTGGAGTTCGGAATGCCGATCAGCACGATCGGTTCGGAGTGTTTGACCAGTTTCACACCCGTGAGCACCGCATTGGTGTCAATTGCTGCCACCACATGGATCGGCTTGCCGCTGTAGCCGGTTGTGCCGACGAAATCGGAGGTCAGAAAGGCATAGGCAACTGTCTCGCCTGCCTTCAGCACCGGCGCCACCGGCACATCGCTGCGCACCGGGCCAAAACCGTCGGCGCCGGGCACCAGATCGGCGGGTGTCAGTTCTGTCAGGAAGGAATCGAGGCTGTCCGCCTCAGCCGCCGCAGCGACAAGCGCGGCGATGGTTATCACGAGGGCTGTCAGCCAGCCCCGCAAGGCGCGTGTCAGGACCAAGGCGCCTCTCCTTTATTTTGAGTGGCTGCCATGGACGCGCCCAGGGCGCGTTCGGGTTCTATTTTGTTTGCCAGCGGAGGTCCGCGGCCGTCATGCCAATATTGCGCCGGGTTCGGCCGCACCGCAGTGCCTGCAGGCAGCAGCACGGCGCATTCTGCCGCCCGGCTGAGGCCGGCCCGCAGCACGCTTACCGGCCCGGCCCCGTTTTCAGCCGCACACAGGGCGCAGGTGCTGCATTTCGGGCAGTCCTGCGTGTCTTCGCTGTCATCGCCGACGACCTGCATCTCCACCACGCCGAACTCGCCGCAGATTTCGATCCACTCGCCGCCAGCCGCGGCCTGCCCCGCACCGGGAAAGGCCACCTGCAGCACCAGCATGAATGCCGCGCACATCCCCGCCAGCCGCCGGAACAGCCCGGCGCGGCAAGCAGTGGATATGAAAAGGGTGCGCGGCATCTGTTACAAGATTCTCTTGCTGCATTTGCCGCTGACACTACGGGGAACCGCAGGGCCGTTATTTGATGTATGTCAGATAAACCTGAAATTCCCGAACATTCGTCAATTCACCGCAAAATGGCCTAAGCGCCCGTCTGCTCAGCCTTTCTCAAACCGCCGGAAGGCCAGCGCGATCACTCCGGCAATCGCCATATAGACCAGCGCCAGCAGCAACAGCGGCTCATAGACAATGAATGTATCGGACCGCACGCGCGACGACACGGCATAGATTTCCATCACCGTGATAGTCGCCACCAGCGGCGTTGCCTTCAGCTGCAGGATGGTCTCACCGCCCAGGGTCGGCAGGACATTGCGCACCGCCTGCGGCAGCCAGATGCGGCGGAACATGGTGAAGCGCGGCATGCCGAAAGACTTGGCCGCCTCCAGCTGACCCTTGGCCACACCGGAAAACGCGCCCCGCATCACCTCGCCTTCATAGCCCGCATAAGACAGCGTCAGCGCCAGCACCGCATAGGGCCAGGCCTGGCGCAGGTAAGGCCACAGCTCGGACGAGCGGATCCAGGGAAACTGCGGAAACAGCGACCCCAGCCCGTAGTAGAGCAGCCAGATCTGCAACAGGAGCGGTGTGCCGCGGATGATGGTGCAGAAGGTGCGCGCAGGGATAGACAGATACCAAGGACCGACGGCCTGCGCCAATCCAAGCGGCACCGCCAAGAGGAAGCCGAGGAAAGTGGAGACCACGAGAATCCAGATCGTCGTCCACAGCCCCTCCAGCGCCAGCGGCGTGTATTTCGGGATCCAGTCCCAGCGCAGCGCGAAGGCGCACCAGATCACGATGCCCGCGAAGACCAGCATCATCACGATGCGGTGCGGCTGCATCAGTTCCTTAAGGCTGATCATCGGGTGCCCCCCTTCAGCGAGGGCTGGCCGCGCCGCGCCCATTTTTCGACACGGGCAAAGACCGCGCCGGAGCACAGCGTCACCATCAGGTACAGGAACCCGGCCGCCAGGAAGAAGGTGAAATAGGCCCGCGTGCTGCTGGCCGCCTGGCGGGTTTCCAGCGTCAGTTCGTTGAAGCCGACCACCGCCAGCAGCGCGGTGTCCTTGGTGGCGATCAGCCACAGGTTTGCCAGCCCCGGCACCGCAAAGCTCATCATCGCCGGGATCGTCACCCGCCGCATGGTCATGAAGGCCGGCATGCCATAGGACTTAGCCGCCTCGATCTGCCCCACCGGCACCGCCTTGATGGCGCCGCGCAGGACTTCGGTGGCATAGGCCCCCTGCACAATTCCCAAGACCCAGATGCCGGCCGCAACGCCGTTGATCTCGACCCGGCCGCCGCCCATCGCCTCGGAGATCTTGTTGATGATATCGCTGCCGACGTAGTAAAGGATCAGGATCAGCACCAGTTCCGGCACCGCCCGGATCACCGTGGTGTAGATGGCGAGAAGATCACGCGTGACCTTCCCGCCGTAGAGTTTGCCGTAAGCCCCGAACAGCCCGATCACCAGCCCCAGCCCGAAAGCGCCAAAGGCAATCTGCAGGGAGTTGGCAAGCCCGCGCAGCAGGTTGCCGCCCCAGCCCGACAGCGACAGCAGCTCCGCGCTGGCGCCAAGGCCCAGTAGTTCAAGCAGTCCGGTCACGTCAGCGCCTTAGTAGATGCTGGTGGTGAAGTATTTGGCAGTGATCTTCTCGTGGGTGCCATCGGCCAGGATCGCCGCGATGCCCTTGTTCAGCGCCTCGCGCAACGCGTCGTCGCCCTTGCGCACGCCCGCGCCGACACCCTTGCCCAGGATCGCCGGATCATCTGCCACCGCGCCCTTGATCTCGCAGCAGCTGCCGGTGTCGGAGTTCACGAAATCCGCCATCGCGATGCTGTCCGCCTGGGTCGCGTCAATGCGGCCCGCAAACAGGTCCTGGTTGGCCTCATCCTGGGTCTGGTAGACCTTCAGCTCCGCATCCTTGAAGTATTCCTGTGCATAGGCCTGGTGGATGGTCGAGGCCTGGATGCCGACGATCTTGCCCGCCAGCGATTCCGGGGTGGGTTCGATATCCATCGACTTGTCGGCCACGATCACGGCAGGCGTGTTGTAATAGGGGTCGGAGAAATCAATGGTCTTCTGCCGCTCCTCGGTGATCGACATGGAGGCCATGATGGCGTCGATCTGCTGGCCGGTCAGCGACGGGATGATGCCGTCCCAGGCCACCGGCGTGATCACGCAGTCCAGTGCGGCAGCGGCGCAAACGGCGCCGATCACCTCGACCTCCCATCCGACCCAGTTGCCGGAGCTGTCGAGCGAGGCAAACGGCGGATAGGGTTCGGCGGCGATCCCGATCTTGACCTGTTCCGCAGCAGCGGCACCGGCGGTAAGGGCAGCAGCTGCAGTGGCAGCGGCAAGCAGTGCTTTCAGTTTCATATGGTCTCTCCCTGTTGATTTTATTGAGACAGTTGTGCGTCAGGCGACTGAGCTCAGAAATTGCTTCAGCCGGTCTGATTGCGGGTTGCCAAAGACCTCGGCAGGCGGCCCCTGCTCTTCAATGCGGCCCTGGTAAAGATAAACAACGTGGTTCGCGACTTCGCGCGCGAATTTCATCTCGTGGGTGACCAGCAGCATGGTGCGCCCCTCGGCGGCGAGATCGCGGATCACCGTCAGCACCTCCCCCACCAGTTCCGGGTCCAGCGCCGAGGTCGGCTCGTCAAACAGCATCGCCGACGGGTTCACCGCCAGTGCGCGGGCAATCGCCGCGCGCTGCTGCTGGCCGCCGGACAGATAGGCGGGGAAAGTGTCCTCCTTGCCGCCTAGCCCAACCCGCTCCAGCAGTTCGCGGGCGCGCTCAATCGCCTGCGCCTTGGGCACTTTCAGCACATGCACCGGCACCTCGATCACGTTTTCCAGAAGGGTGCGGTGGGTCCACAGGTTGAACTGCTGGAACACCATCGCCAGCTTGGTCCGGATCTTTTCGATCTGCTTCTGATTGGCTGGGCTGCCATCAGCCCGCATTGCCACTTCCTCGCCGCCGATCACGATCTTGCCGGAGCTTGGCGTCTCCAGAAAATTGATGCAGCGCAGCATGGTCGACTTGCCGGAGCCTGAGCCGCCGATAATCGCAACAACATCCCCCTGCCGCGCCGTCAGGTCCACGCCCTTGAGCACCTCCAGATTGCCAAAGGACTTGTGCAAATCCTCCACCCGGATGGCTTCGCGGGGGGTGCCGGTCTCCGGGACGGATGCGGCGGCAGTGGCTGTGTCCATTGTTGTGTCACCTTGAAATTTCCGATTGCAGTAAGCCGCGACTCCAGTAATTATGCAAGCGTATAATTTCTCTGCCAAGCAAAAACAGGAGCTGGGGTGAGCGACGACCGCCGCAAATTCAAACGCGAATCCGCCGAGGCCCGGAAGGAGGCGCTGATTCTCGCCACGCTGGAACTGGTGGCGGAAAACGGCGTGCGCGGGGCCACTGTGCGGGGCATCGCCGAGCGCGCCGACGTCACCCAGGGCCTGATCCGGCACTATTTCAGCTCCAAGGAAGAGCTGATCATCGCCGCCTACGAACACCATATGACCGCCATGACCGACCAGACCTTTGCCCCCGCAGCCGGGGCAGACGGCACCGCGCTGGAGCGGCTCACCGCCTTTGTAAACGCTTCTCTGACGCCGCCGGTGGTGGATCCGCGGTCCATCGCGCTTTGGGCAAGTTTCCTTAACAAGGTGCAGCAGGATGAGCAGATGAAGGCCACCCACGAACGCACCTATGGGTATTTCCGCGACTTTCTGGAGGGGCTGATTGCTGCCGCACTGCAGGAAGCGGGCTGCCCCGCCGGCACCTCCCGGCTGCGGCAGCTGGCGATTGCCTGCAACGCGGTGATCGACGGGCTGTGGCTGGAGGGCGGCGCCCTTCCGGACGCCTTTGCGCCGGGTGAGCTGGCAGGCATCGGACGGCAATCCGTTGCCGCGATTACAGGTTTGAATTTGGAGCAGGAGGCTGCAACGGCATGAGGCTGACAGCAATCACCGAACGGCTGGCCGGACTGGGCGGCGGAAAATGGGAAGTGCATCTGAAAGCACGGCAGATGGCCGCGGCTGGGGCCGACTTGGTGGAAATGACCATCGGCGAGCCTGACGTGCCGACGCCGCCGGACCTGGTCGAGACCGCCGCGCAGGCGATGCAGGCGGGCCGCACAGGGTATTCCGACGGCCGCGGCGAGGCGCAACTGCGCGCCACCCTGGCCGCGACCTATGCGGCCAGCCGCGGGCGCGAGTTCGGTCCGGAGAACATCCTGTGTTTCCCTGGCACCCAGACCGCGCTTTACGCGGTGCTGCAGGGCGTTGCCGAACCCGGCACCGAGGTTTTGGCGGGCGACCCGATGTATGCCACCTACGAGGGCGTGATCCGCGCGACGGGTGCGGATATGGTGCCGGTGCCGCTGCGGCCTGAAGCCGGCTTCCGGATGCAGGCCAGCGACATCGCCGCCCGCATCACCCCACGCAGCCGCGCCATTTTGCTGACCACCCCTCACAACCCCACCGGCGCCATCCTGACCGCTGAGGACCTGCGCGAAATCGGCGAGCTGGCGGTGCAGCATGACCTTTGGATCATCTCCGACGAGGTTTATGAGCATCTGGTGTTCGAGGGCGCGGAGTTCGTCTCCCCGCTCTCCGATCCAGCCCTGGCAGATCGGGTGATCGCGGTTTCCTCAATCTCCAAATCCCACGCCGCGCCGGGCTTCCGCAGCGGCTGGTGCGTTGGCCCTGAGGACTTCTGCTCCGCGCTGCTGCCGGTCTCGGAGACGATGCTGTTCGGCAACCAGCCCTTCATCGCCGACATGACCGAAAAGGCGGTGCGCGAAGGCTCTTCCGTCGCCGCAGGTATGGCCGCCCGCTTTGCCGCCCGCGCCGCACTTCTGGAACAGCGCCTGCATGGAGAAACCCATCTGCGGGTGCACCGCCCCGAGGCCGGCATGTTCGCGCTGATCGACGTGACATCAACCGGCATGGACGGCGATGCCTATGCCTGGGACCTGCTGGGGAGCGGCGTTGCCGTGATGCCCGGCTCTGCCTTTGGCGAAGGCCTCAAGCACTGGGTGCGCGTTGCCCTGACAATTGATGACGAGAGCTTTGCCGCCGCCCTCGACCGGATCGCGGCTCACGCAAACCGCAAGTCCAGGAGCGTCGCATGAGCAAGACAACAGTTGGCGAAGCCCTGGTTGCGGGGCTGAAGGCGCGCGGTGTTACCTGCGTGTTCGGCATCCCCGGGGTGCATACAGTCGAGCTGTACCGCGGTCTGGCAGAGTCCGGTATCCGCCACATAACACCCCGCCATGAACAAGGGGCAGGCTTTATGGCCGATGGCTATGCCCGGGTGTCCGGCCAGCCTGGCGTGGCGTTTGTCATCACCGGCCCCGGCCTTACCAACACGTTGACCCCGATGGCCCAGGCCCGCGCGGATTCCGTGCCGGTGCTGGTGGTTTCAGGGGTCAACGCCACCGGGACATTGGGCAAGGGCCGCGGCCACCTGCACGAACTTCCGGATCAGCACGCTTTGGCCAAGACCGTGGCGCTGACGTCAGAACACGTAGCACGGCCCGAGGACCTGGACGCAGCCCTGGACCGCGCCTTTGCCCCCTTCACAGCAGGCCGCCCCGGCCCCGCCCACATCCAGATCCCGCTGGACGTGGCTGGCGCTTCTGCGCGGGACGGCACTCCTCACCCCGCGACGGCCCAGCTGCCACTCGACCCGGACGAAATTTCCAAGGCCGCAAACAGGCTTTCAACAGCCGACAAGGTGGTGATCCTGGCCGGCGGCGGCGCTAAGCGTGCCGGCGCAGAGCTTCAGGCCCTGGCTGAACACCTGGATGCGCCGGTGGTGCAGACCGTCAACGCGCGCGGGCTGATGCACAGCCATGCGCTGACCGTCCCGGCCAGCCCCAGCCTGCAGGCGGTCCGCACGCTGATCGAGGACGCCGATTGCGTCTTGGCGCTGGGCACTGAACTGGGGCCAACCGATTACGACATGTACGCCACCGGCGGCATGGCCCGGATGCCAGGGCTGATCCGGGTCGACATATGTGCCGGCCAGCTGGCTAGGCACGCAGCGGAGATCGCCATAACCGGCCGCGCAGACGAGGCAGCCGCCGCCCTGCTCGACGCATTGCCCGCGCTGCCAAAGCAAAGCCAGGGTGCCGCGCGTGCCAAACACGCCCGCACCGCCGCCCTGGAAGAGATCGGCCCGCAGTACCGGGCCCAGGTCGAGGTGCTGAACGCCATACGCGATGCTGTGCCCGGTGCGCTGATGGTGGGCGACTCCACCCAGCCGGTCTATGCCGGCAACCTCTATTACGACCACGATCGCCCCGGCGGCTGGTTCAACGCCGCCACCGGATACGGCGCGCTTGGCTACGGCATCCCCGCCGCCATCGGGGCTTCGGTTGCCGATCCGTCTGCGCAAGTGATCTGCATTGCCGGCGACGGCGGCGCGCAGTTCTCGCTGCCGGAAATCATGGCCGCCGTGGACGAAACCCTGCCTATCACCTTTGTGATCTGGAACAACCGCGGCTACGGCGAAATCGCCTCCTCGATGGAAGCCGTGGACGTCCCCGTCGTCGGCTGCGACCCCACGCCTCCGGAATTCGGCCCCGCCGCCGCGTCCTTCGGCATCCCGTACACCCGCGCCCCGATGGACCCGCAAGCCATTGCCGCTGCCCTCCAAGAGGCCAGCCGCCGCGGAACCCCTTCCCTTGTCGAAATCGAAATCACCGGATCCTCTCCGGCCCAGGAGTAACCCCATGCGAAACCCCACCTTTGAGTTCACCCGCGCCATCACCCGCCGCCCGGCCTCAACCATCGCCCAGGGCCTGCGTGCCGAGGACACCGGCAACCCGAACCTTGACACGATGCTGAAAGCGCACGCTGCCTATGTCTCCGCCCTGCGCAGCACCGGTGCGGAGGTGATCGAGCTTGAACCGCTGGAGGCCTACCCCGACGCTCAGTTTGTCGAGGACACCGCCCTGTGTTTGCCGCAGGGCGCAATCCTGATGCGCCCCGGCGCGCCGTCGCGTCTGGGCGAAGTGGCCGAGATGGCTCCCACCCTGCGGGTCTGTTATGATGACGTCCGCGAAATCACCGGCCCCGGCCGCATCGAAGGCGGCGACATCCTGGTGACTGGCAAGGAAATCCTGGTCGGCCGCTCCGACCGCACCGACGCTGCGGGCGTCGCCGAACTGGCCGAGCTCGCCGCGGAATGGGGCCACTCTCTGCGTGAGGTCTTCACCCCCGAAGGCGTATTGCACTTCAAGACCGACTGCTCCCTGATGGATGCCGAGACGATCCTGGCAACCAAGCGCCTGGACGCATCGGGCTGTTTCGAGGGCTACCGGGTTCTGCATGTGGCCGACGGCGAGGAAGCCGCCGCCAACGCCATCCGGTTCAACAATCTTGTGCTTATGGCCGCAGGCTTCCCCCGCACCGCCGAGATGCTGGACAAGGCCGGTTTCGAGATCGCCGAGATCGACAATACCGACTGCGCCAAGCTGGACGGCGGCATGTCCTGCCTGTCCCTGCGCTTCTGATACTTCAGCGGCAGGCCGGGGTTTTCTTCTGACAGGCGGGGGACCGTCTGAAGGGTGCGAAACCAAGGCCTGCCGCCGGTCCCGGCGCTTTTCCCGGCAAGGAACTCCCTGCGCCAACGGCCGCAGGCAGGCCGCCTTAGCCGCCCGATGGGCGCTAGACATTAGCCACTTATGGATTGAGGAAAATGGCGGAGACGATGGGATTCGAACCCACGAGACGGTTTCCCGCCTACTCCCTTAGCAGGGGAGCGCCTTCGACCACTCGGCCACGTCTCCGCTGACCCGTATATCTGCGCAAGCGTACGGGATGCAAGGCGAAATTTCTCTTTTTCTCACAAAACGCCTTATCGGCTTCAAGCCGTTGAAATGGCGCTGAAAGGCCTCGAATTACGATGGTTTTGGGCAAAATCTGGTCATCGCTCAAAGCGTGTATTTCCTGATCACCCTTCCACTTTTGAATCACCCAGAGGTGCAATCCCCGGCATTCAAGTTCCCGAGCGCGCCCCTGTTCTCCGCGACGGCACATTCGAAAGTTTCGGCACCGTCGATCGCCGGAATGACTTTATCTCTCCAATCCACTATGGGGGAGAAGCGCGCATTTGCCTTCGAGGATTCATTAAACTGGTCGGCGGAGAGCCTCTCCGGATGCAGTCGATGCACGGGCGTCCTGCCCGGAATCCGGTACCGCTTGGCGGCTTCGGGACGAAGGCATGATGCGTCCGGAAGCCTGACCAGAATATCCATCAGTCATGCTCCAGCAGCTCAAACGGCGCGCTCGAAGGCCGCAAGCAATTCAGGCCCGCCATGCGGCAGTGCATCTGCCGGGGGTCCGCGGAAGTCCTTGTGGGGTCTCAACGGCCAGTTCAAAACTTGGACGTTACTCCAGTGCGACGACCTCGCCAGCTTCACGATCTCCGGGAAATCCGCCATTGCCGGCACCAATGTCTGCCTTCTGCAGGTGCAGGCGGAACCGGTCTGGAACGCCCTTCGCTCGGCTCGGGCCTGCCCAGTTCCAGACTATCAACCGCATGAGCACCCGGCCGGGCGAGCTGACGTGACGCGGGAAGCAGCCTCCGTTGAGAGAGACGGGAATTGCCCAGGGCACCGCTCCAGGCCGCTCGGAATCAGTAAAACAGTGCCCAGCCGGAACAGCCCGGACCGGACCCGTCCTCTGTCACTCATGCCGAGAAGGCGCCCGGAACGTCTTTGGCTTTGACCAGACTGCGGCCTTCGCAGATGACCGTTCCATCCGGCGCAGTGCAACTGGCCCAAAGGTCCACAAGATGCTTTTCCGGCCGCAGCCGGATGATTTCCACTTTGGCCTCCAGTGAAGTATCCAGCGGTGCGGGCGCTTTGAAAGCCAGATCCTGCTTCAGATAGTTGGTGCCAGATCCCGGCAGTTCCACCCCCAATAGATAGGAGAACAGAGCCGCAATCAGCGGTTCCGGCACACAGCCGGCACTGGCGCCGCTCAAGGCCGCATAGGCCGCCAGATCGTCCCGGGTGTAGCTGCGCGTTATCCGCGCCGTCTGCCCTGTCCTCAGCATGTGATCTCTGCCTCTCCGGTCAGGCATTCCGCGCCATCCGCCACCCGTGTGACCAGCATCCTCACCAGGCCGGGGGCCTCTTCGGCGATCCGCAACCTCAGTTCTTCGCCTGCAAAGGCCGGGTTCGGGAACATCAGGCTTTGGCTGACCTGAGACAGCCCGGCGTCATAGCGCTTCAGCATTCCCCAAAGCTTGGCATAGATCAGCATCCCGTGGCTCACCGTCCGGCCAAAGGCCGTTTTGGCGCAAAACTCCGGATCAACATGGATCGCGTTGTCATCACCTGACACTTTGGCGAAGGCATCGAAATCTGCCTGCGTTGGGGTCCAGCGCTCCTCTAGGTCAATCATCGGAAAAATCCTCGCGCAATTTGGGTTTGCATACTTTGCCTGCGGCCGTGCGGGGGAAGTCCTGGACAATCCGCACATGCGCGGGCACCTTGTACCCGGCCAGCCGTTCCCGGCACCACGGGCGCAATGTTTCGGGGCTGACGGTCTGGCCAGGGCGCAGCATCACAAAGGCCGCGCCCGCTTCGCCCCACTTGGCGTCGGGAAGCCCCACAACCGCTGCTTCCAGAATAGCGGGATGGGCGTTCAGCACCCGCTCCACCTCCGCCGGATAGACGTTTTCGCCGCCTGAAATGAACATGTCCTTGATGCGGTCGACGATGTAGTAATAGCCGTCCGCGTCCCGCCGCGCGACATCGCCGGTGGCGAGCCAGCCATCCCGGGTAAAAGTCTTGGCCGTTGCTTCGGGGTTGGCGAAATATCCCGGCGTGACGCCCGGACCGCGAAGCTGCAGCTCGCCCGCCCCTTCGGCCCCCTCGGCCACGCCGGCCAGCCGCACGTCGACAAGGCTTTGCGGCTTCCCCACCGACCCGATCTTCTCTGCCGCGCGGGCCGGATCCATCAGGAAAACGGTAGGCCCGGTTTCGGTCATCCCCATCCCGTTCAGCACATTGGCGCCCCTAGCGGCAAAAAAGCGGATCAAGGGTTCGGGCAGCGGCGCCCCGCCGCAGCCGCAACGGATCGGTGTCCAATCCAGGTCTCCGATGCCTGGCAGCAGCGCCAGCGCCTGATAAACCGCCGGCACGCCGAAGAACTGATTGATCTGCCCGGACGCCAAAAGGCTCCGCACGGTTTCCGGCTCGAATTTCGGCAGAATGGTTGAGCTGCCGCCGGTCAGGAAAACCGGTAAAGTGTAAAGGTTGATACCCGCGGTGTGAAACAGTGGCAGGAAGCACACGGCGCGGTCGGTTGATGCAATATCTATGGCCTGCCCGATATTCACTGCATTGGCCCAGGCCATGCCTGCCGTTTGGATGACCGCCTTGGGTAGGCCGGTGGTGCCGGAGGTGAACAGCAGATACCAGGGCTGTCCGGCTGGCACCGGAGCGTTGAGAGCGGGGCCGCCGTCCCTGATCCAGCCGGCAAGATCTTCCTCGATTGTCAGAACCGGTGCGCCGATATCTGCCGCGGCTTCGCGGGCTGTGGCCTGAAACTCCGCGTCTGTCAGCAGCAAAGAGATGCCAACCTGGTCCAGGGTTTCCACCAGCTCCGGTGCTGGCTGGCGCCAGTTCAGCGGGCACAGAACGATCCCGGTCTTTTGGCAGGCAAACAAGGCAATGAAGAACTCCACCCGGTTCTGGCAGATGATGGCGGCACGGTCGCCTTCTGCCAGGCCTTGTGCTTTGACCCCCGCAGCAACTGCGTTTGCCGCGGCATTGATCCGGGCAAAACTCCAGTCCTCGCCGGTGGAGGTGTCGTGAAAAGCCAAAGCGTCGGGGGTTAATGCCGCCCGTTTAGCGGCCATATCCGGGATCACATCGAACATCGCATCTATCCGGTTGATTGAAGAAACTGTGCCATCCGAGACAGGGTCTCCTGCCGCCCTATCAAAGCGCGGAATGCGGCGGTTTCCGCGTCCAGCCCCGCGCGGACACGGGCCAGCCGTTCGCCGTTCCAGACCAGCGACTTGGCTGCCAGGGCAGACCCCGCGTCGATGCTGCCCAACAGCTCTGCTGCCCGGGTTTCCGGATCGGCATCAACTGCCTGAACCAGCCCGAGGCGCTGCAATTCGCCCGCGCCGTGGCGGCAGTTTGCCATCAGCCAGCCTTGGGCCGGCCCGGCGCCAATCAATTCTGGCAAAAGGGCCGTCCACCCGCCGTCCGGGGCAAATCCCATGACGCCGTAGTAGGGTTGCACAAAGGCACCCGGTTCAGCGGCAGCAATGCCGGACGCAAATAAGATGCCTGCCGACCCGCCGGTAGCAGCCCCGCGCACCGCTGACGCTATCACCGCGGGCATCGCGATCATCCGCATGATCAGGTCCTGCAGCACCGGGACCACCGCTTCGGCGTATTGCTCCGCGCGGCCATTTCGTGCCGCCTCCTGGAACCGGCTGACATCTCCCCCGGTTGAAAAATTGCGCCCGCCGAGGATCAGTGCTTTCCGGACGCCCGATTTCTCCAGCGTATCAAATGCTTGATGCAAGTCCCGCAGCAAACCGGGCTCCAGCGCATTGGCGCGCGGAGCCTTCATCGTGATCCGGAAGCAAGGCTCCCCGCCTGCCAGGTCTATTTGGTCGCAGAAGACTAATCCGCTCATGGCGCCAATCCGTTGCAAATGAATTTGTGGGCCTCGGCAACAACCCGTTCGATGTCGGCCTCGTCTTCCCAAAGCACAAACCGCTCGCCCAGGGTCTTGGCGATCCCCATCAGGGCCCAGGCGCGCACTTCGGCGTCGCCCTGCGAAATCTCTCCCCTGCCGGCTGCTTGATCCAGCTGATCCGCATAAGCCTTGCCAAACTCGGTGTAATACTCGCGGTAGGCTTCCGGGTCGACAAAGCGGGCCTCCTCGACGATGCGGTATTGCAAGGGGCGGTCGCGCACCACGGTCAGATAGGCTTCCAAACCTGCGCGCTCAGCCTCCAGCCGGTTTGCGGCCCCGGCGATCCGCTCCGCAGCCTGGGACCGGGTGGCGTGGCCCATGTCCTGCACCAGCTCTCGAAAGACTTCGTCCTTGCCCGAGAAATAGATGTAGAAAGTGCCCAGCGCGGTGTCGGCGGCACGGGTAATGTCCGCGATGGAGGCGGCGGCAAAGCCCTTTTGGCCGATCACCTGTTCGGCGGCAGCCAGGATTTTGGCCCGGCGCTCCTTTCCGCGTTTGGTTTTTGGCTTCGCAGTTGTCGGCTTGGTCATCAGGTCACTTCTTGGTCTTGATTTGGCGTCGAGAGCCCTTCTGCAGCAACAAAGCGCCGGATGGCATCGCAAAAGGCCTCAGGCTCTTCCAGATGGGGCGAGTGTCCCGAGAACGCGAAACTCTCCGCCCGCGCCCGCTTGGCCTGCGACGCGATCCAGTGTGCTGCATCCTGGCTGTAAAGCCTGCTGCGCGCGCCCGAGCAGACAAGGTAGGGGACAGCGATGTTTGCAATCGTTTCCCGCTCATCCATTGCTACCAGATCGTCCCACAGCGGGCGCAGGCGTGCGGGGTCTTGCGCCAGCAGCAGGGCAACGATGTCCTCGCGGTTTGGGACCGGGTCGCTGGAGAGAGCATACATATTGCGCGCAATACTGCTGGCCATGCGGGGCCACTGCGGCACGATTTTACCAGAGGTTGCCAGAATGGCTTCTGCGCTTTGCCCGATCAGACCCAGGTCCCAATCCTCCTCCGGCAGCATCCGGGGGCTCATGTCGATGGTGATCAGCCCGCGCAGGCCAGCCGTTCCATGCCGCGCCACATAACGCCACGCGGCTCCTGCCCCCAATGACCAGCCGACCAGAATGGGCCGGTCCAGGCTGTCGATCCACCGCTTTGCAACGGCCGCGCAGGCGTCGAGACTGGCTTCGTCCGCCAGCCGGCCCCCGTGCCCCGGCAAATCGGGGGCGTAGCAGTCGTACTCTGCTCCCAGCCGCTGTGCCGTGTCCTTGAACATGGCTCCGTTCATCGCCCAGCCATGGAGAAAAAGAACGGGAATTGTCATGACGCGCGCCGTTGGCGCAGCCGGCCGACAATGCCAGACGGGAAGAAATAGACGCTGAGGATGAACAGGATGCCCAGCCACATCAGCCAGCGGTCCGGGTTCAGCAGATCGGGGATCAGCGGCAGGCCGACTGTTGCCTCAGAGGCGCTGCCCATCAGATTTTGCAGATAGGTTTGCGCCAAGATGAACAGGGCCGCCCCGATCACAGCGCCATACATCGTTCCCATGCCGCCGATCACCACCATCAGGAGGATGTCGAGCATGATCTCGAAGCTGAGCGTGGTATCCGGCCCGACATAGCGCAGCCAGATGGCAAAAAGGCTGCCCGCCAGCGCCGCCGCCGCCGCCGACAGGCAGGTGGCGGCAGTGCGGTACCACACCACGCGGTACCCGATCGCCTCGGCCCGGAAGTCATTTTCGCGGATCGCCTGCAGCACGCGGCCGAACGGCGAATTCACGATGCGCAGCAGCAGCAGGAACAGGATAAGCGAGGCAAAAAACACCAGGTAATAGTTCAGGGTCTTGCCGGTGATGCGTGTGCCCAGGAATTCGCCCATGCGGTTGGCCGAGGTCAGAACCCGCGGGATATTGTAGGTCAAACCATCCTCGCCGCCGGTGATGCCCGAAAACTGCGACACAAGGACCGCGACAGCCGACGCCACGGCCAGCGTGATCATGGCAAAGAAGATCGCACGCACCCGCAGGCTGAACAGGCCGATCAGCAGCGCCAGGACAACCGCCGCCAAGGCACCGGCCAGCGATCCGGCCAAAAGCGCGTCAAAGCCGCGCCCCATGTGTGTGGATGCAAGCGCGACACCATAGGCGCCGAGGCCAAAGAACATCGTGTGGGCAAAGCTGACGATCCCCCCGTAGCCCAGCAGCAGATCATAGCTCGCCACCAGCAGGATGAAGATGCAGATCCGCGCGGCAGTATCCAGCGGGCGCACGCCGTCAAAGATGAACGGTGCACCGGCCAGGCAGATCAGGATCACCATCAGCACTGCGGTCAGAACCGCGGAGCGCGGCTTGTCGCCGGAGAGTAGTTTGACGATCATCTTATTTCGCCTTCACGACAGGCAGCATGCCTTGCGGCCGCCACATCAGGATTGCGGTCATCAGCGCGATGTTCGACACCAGCGCCAGCTTCGGTTCCAGAAAGGCCACGTAGTTCTGCATCAGCCCGACCAGAAGCGCGCCGATAAAGGCCCCTTCGACCGACCCCAGCCCGCCAATGATGGCGACGATAAAGACCAGAACCATCATTTTTTCGCCCATCCCGGCGGTGATGACCTCCTGGTAGAGGCCCCACATAACGCCGCCCAGCCCGGCCAGGGCCGATCCGGCGATGAACACCCCGACAAAGACCAGGCGCAGCCGGTAACCGAGTGCCTCAACCATGGGCCCGTTCTCCACCCCGGCCCGGACAATCAGGCCGATCTTGGTACGGCGCAGAACCATGCGCATGGCAATGAACAGGGCAAGCCCGACCGCCACGGCCAGCAGGCGGTATTTCTCCATTGCGGCCCCGGCAAAGGTGACGGCCCCCTTCAGGGTTTCCGGACGGTTGAAGAAGATCTCATCCGGGCCCCAGATCACATGGATCAGCTGCTCGATCACTATCAGCCCGCCAACCGTCACCAGGATCTGCTTCAGGTGCGCGCCGTAAACCGGCTTGACGATGATCCGTTCAAATCCCCAGCCCAGGGCGCCAGTCACTGTCATCGCGGCAACGACGGCCAGGAAGACAGCGGACATGTTCAAAAGCAGCGATGCCGCCCCGGTCCACTCGCCCAGCGCAATGAGCACGGAAACCCCGACAAAGGCACCGACCGAAACAAAGGCCCCGTGGCCGAAATTGATCACGTCCATCAGGCCGAATACCAGGGTCAGCCCCGAAGCCATGATGAAGATCATCATCCCCATGGCCAGGCCCGACACAGTCAGCGTCAGCCAGGACGAGGGCGCGCCAATGGCGAAAAACCCTAGGAGGACAAGCAAGGGGATCAGCAAAACCGGCATTGCCGCATCCAGCCGTTCTGCCAGGCTGATACCGGCGAAGGTGGGTCTGTGATCGGGGGCTGCGGTCATCTCAATGCGCCTCCATGCTGAGACCCATCAGGCGTTCCTGAAGGTCCTTGTTTCCGGCCAGCTCCGCCATTTCTCCACTCCAGATCACCCGTCCGTCATCCATGACGGCAGCGCTGTCACCCAGCGCCTTGGCAACCGGGAAGTTCTGCTCCACCAGGAGAATGGACGCGCCCTGCCCTTTCAATTCCCGCAGAGCCTGGGCCATGGTCGAGACGATCGCCGGTGCAAGCCCCTTAGTCGGCTCATCAATCAGGTACAGCTGGCGGTCTTCGGCCATCGCGCGGGCAATCGACAGCATTTGCTTCTGCCCGCCTGACAGGTTGCCCGCCTCGCTGTTCCAGAAGGTCCCCAAAGCCGGAAATGCCCCCAGAAGCCATTCCTTGCGTGCGCTATCCAGCGGCCCGGAGGTGCAGCCCAGCATCATGTTCTCCTCCACCGTCAGATCGCTGAAGATACCCATGTCTTCGGGCACAAAGCCGATCCCGCCCCTTGCGCGCGCCGATACGGGCAGGCGGGTAATGTCTTGACCGTCATACAGAATTTTTCCCGATTTGGCGGTCCACTGGCCCATGATGGTCTTCAGCGTCGTGGTTTTTCCAACGCCGTTCCGGCCCAGCAGCATGGTCACCTGGCCGCGCGGCACCTCGAGGTCCACCCCTTGGAGGATGTGATACTGGGCGATGTCGGTATGCACCGCCTGCAGCGACAGGATCGGATCAGACATGATCCAGCTCCTTACCCATATAGGCTTCCTGCACCACGGCTGACGCCATGACTTCGGCAGGCGGGCCGTCGGCAGCCAGCGCGCCATTGTGCAAAACGATGATGCGGTCGGCGAGGCTACGGATCACGTCCAGCTTGTGCTCGACCAGCAGAACCGTGCGCTCCCGGTCCGCCTTGATTTCCGCAATCAGATCCAAAATCACCGGCGCTTCATCAACGCTCATCCCCGCCGTCGGCTCGTCGAACATGTAAACCGTCGGGTCCAGCCCGATCAGCAGCGCCACTTCCAGCTTGCGCTGATCGCCGTGCGGCAGCTCGGACACCAGCTGGTCTTTCTGAGTGTCCAGCCGCACCCGTTCCAGGATGGCCATCGCCGCCACGGTCAGTTCCGTGTGGCTGTCCGCCATCGAGAACAGCCCGAAGCCTTTGTGCTGGCGCGACTGGATCACCAGGCGCACGTTTTCGAGAACTGTCAGGCTGGGGAACAGATTGGTGAGCTGAAACGCCCGCCCCAGCCCCCGGCGGCAGCGGCCAGCCACGCCAAGGCGGGTGATGTCCTCGCCCATCAGCTTCACCGTGCCGGAACTGGCCGGGACCTGGCCCGAAATCAGGTTGAAATAGGTGGTCTTGCCTGCGCCATTCGGCCCGACGATGGCGGTCAGCTCGCCCGCGCGAAAGCTGCAGGACACCGCGTCGACAGCCACATGGCCGCCAAACCGCACGGTCAGCGCGTCTGTTTCAAGAAGTGTCTGGGTCATTGATCTCTATCCCTGCCCGGGACGGCCGCAGCGGCCGCCCCGGAGTATCGGCGGGAAACATCCCGCAGCTTACTGATTGCGGATCGGGATATTCATTTCGTCCATGCCGATCTCGCGCACGAGCACCGGCACGCCATAGTCCTTGCCGTCCTGGACCTCAGTGCGGAAGTGGTACATGGGCTGCATGGCCTGATGATCCTCGGCCCGGAACTGCATTGTGCCTTTCGGGGTCTCCCAGGACATGCCTTCCATTGCCTTGATCAACGCCTCGGTGTCCTCTGCGCCGCCGGCCTTTTTGATCGCTTCGACAATCGCAAGCCCGGACGCCATGCCGCCGGCGGTGAAGAAGTCCGGCGGGCTGTCAAACCGCTCGAAATGGGTTTTCACCAGCCATTCGTTCACCGGGTTCTGAGGGATCTCGTAGTAGTAATAGGTCGCCCCTTCCATGCCCGGCAGCTCTTTGTAGGCCTTCAGCGCGGCCAGAATGTTGCCGCCGGTCGCAATCTCGATGCCGAAGCGCTCGGGCTCCATGGCATTGATCTTGCCCATCGGGTTGCCGCCGCCGGCCCAGATGATGAAGAGCTTCTTCTCGCCCTCGACCTCGCCCATCCTGGTGAAAATACGCTCAGCCGCCGCCGTGAAATCGGTGGTGTCGGTCGGTACATACTCCTCGTGGGCGATTGAGGCCCCGGTCGCTTCCAGCGCTTCCTTGAAGGCTGCGACGCCATCACGGCCGAAGGCATAGTCCTGCGCCAGGGTCGCAATGGTCACGCCCTCCCCGCCCAGCGCCACCGCATTTGCGATTGCGTCCTGCGAGGAATTGCGGCCAGTGCGGAAAATGTAGGGGTTCCAGTTGGTGCCAGTGATCGAGTCCGCGACCGCGGGTTCGACGATCAGAATGCGCTCGTACTCTTCGGCAACCGGCAGCATGGCCAATGCCACACCGGAACTTACCGGGCCAACAGCGATGTGCGCGTCATCATCGCCGAAAGCTTCTTCCAGCTGGGCGCGGCCGATATCCGGCTTCAGCTGCGTGTCCTTCTCGATCACAACGATCTTCTCGCCGTTGATCTCCATCGTGCCGCCAGTGGCATATTCCAGCCCCAGCTGCAGGCCAATGTGCGACTGGGCCGCATAGGCCTCAAACGGGCCGGTTTTGCCATAAACATGGGCAATCCGGATTTCGGCAGCGGCTGCAGACGACATCAATGCACCAGCAACCGTCAACGCAAACAAGCGCAGCATGAGGGCTCCTCCCTGATTTCTCCCTGCAAAATATGAAACATGAATCAACATTCATGTCAATGCAGAGATGTTCCAGTGCTGCCACCCCCCCCGGCCAGGAAAGACGGCTGCACCAAGGCACAGGCCCCAAAGGGGTGTTAAGAAACGGCCGCAAGCGAAGGGGTTTGCCGGGGCAAGCGGGTATGGCTTCATCCATCGTCCCGATGGACCGAAGGCCTGTCATGCACTAACAATTGTTCGAGCCTTTCTAGTGCGGCCGCAGGCTCAGGCTTGGTCCAATCCGCGGCCGCGGTCCGCAGCGGAAACATCCGGCGGGTATCGCCGGTCCGGATACAGGACAAAACATGGAGACCCGGGGCGCAAAGACTATTTCGATACCAGTGCGGCCTGCGCAAATGGACAAGACGTTGTAAGTGCCTGGAGAAAGGGAAACTCAATGTACCGGATTCGCCTGTTCGCTATTCGTCACTCCCGCAGTTTTGAGTGGATATACAAGCGGGTGGAGCAGGTCATGATCGCCCTGGACCCGGTCCTGAGAAAAATAGGCTATGACCGGGTCGAGCGGCCCGTCGCCTTTGTCGAGAAATGCGTCAAGACTGTGCTGTTCGATTGCAAGATGTGCGGGCAGTGCGTGCTGTCCTCGACCGGTATGTCCTGCCCGATGAACTGCCCCAAGCAGCTGCGCAACGGCCCCTGCGGCGGGGTGCGGCCAGGCGGGTATTGTGAGGTCAAACCGGAAATGAAATGTGTTTGGGTGCTGGCCTGGGACGGCGCCTCGCGGATGAAGGGCGGCGCGCAGATTGCAACTGTGCTGCCGCCGGTGGAACGCAATCTCGAAGGGTCTTCGTCCTGGCTGCGGGTGAGCCGCGAAAAGGCAGCCCACCTGCGTGAAGCCCGGGAAAAACGCCGCACCGCCATCGCCGACGCCTTTCCCGGCGCCCGCAAAAATGAACCCTCTGCCGCGCCGCTGGCGGAGGAGCCCGCACAAGCTCAGAAAGGGGCGAAATGATGGACCTCAGCTTGCCCCAGCCCTATTCACCGCCGCCCGAAGGCCATGTTTCGCACAGCCGGCTGGAACGGGTGCTGCGCTCCGGCCGCTTTGCCATCACGGCGGAGCTGAACCCGCCCGATAGCGCTGACCCTGCGGATGTCTACGATGCTGCACGCCCGCTTGGGGAGGTTGCCGACGCCATCAATGCCACGGATGCCTCGGGCGCGAACTGCCATATGTCCTCGATCGGGATCAGCGCGCTGCTGACCCGGGCAGGGTATTCCCCTGTTTACCAGATCTCCTGCCGGGACCGGAACCGGATCGCCATTCAGGGGGACGTGCTGGGTGCTGCCGCCATGGGGGTCAGCAACGTTCTGTGCCTGACGGGTGATGGTGTCGGCGTGGGGGACCAGCCGGGCGCCAAGCCGGTGTTCGATTTCGATTCCCTGTCGCTGCTGCGCACCATCAGGACCATGCGGGATGAGCGGAAGTTCCTCTCCGGGCGCACCATAACCAATCCGCCGCTGCTGTTTCTGGGGGCGGCTGAAAACCCCTGCATCCCGCCTTATGAATGGCGCCCGGAGCGGCTGGCCAAAAAGGTCGAGGCCGGGGCCGAGTACATCCAGACCAACTATATCTACGACGTGCCCTTGTTCGAAAAATTCATGGCCCGGGTCCGGGATATGGGCTTGGACAAGAAAGTCTTCATCCTGGCCGGAGTCGGCCCGCTGGCGTCGGCACGGGCGGCACGGTGGATGCGCTCGAACGTGCCGGGGATCCATATTCCGGACGCAGTTATCGACCGGATGGAGAAAGCTGACAAACCCGGACAAGAAGGCAAGAAAATCTGCGTGGAGCTTATCCAGCAGATGCGTGAGATCGCCGGCGTCTCCGGGGTGCATGTCATGGCTTACCGGAAGGAGCATCAGGTCTCTGAGATCATCCAGGAGTCCGGAGTCCTGGCGTCCCGCAAACGGACCTGATTACCGGGTTGAGCTGACCTGCCCGGCTCTTTCGCCGGGCTCAGCAGCGAGGGATGGCAGCCGTTGAGCGGCCTATGTCGTGGCGACAATCCAGTCAGGCCGGATCGCGCATTTGGCGATATAGGGCGCAACATCATGCCCCCGGAACAGCCCGTGCTCACTGATGAGAATTGTGCCGATGCCTGCCGCGGCCCCGCCCAGCACATCTGTATGCAGCGTATCCCCCACCATCGCGACCCGGTGCCGCGGTATGCCCTCCAGCCGGGCCAGGGCGGTCTCGAAGGCATTGCCGAAGGGCTTGCCGAAGAACACGGCCCGCCCGCCGGTGCGCCCGGTGATCTCATGCGCGATCAGCCCCGGCTCAACCGACAACCCGCTTTCGCGCGGCGCCACAAGGTCCGGGTTGGCAACAACAAGCGGCCTTGGGTTCGCCAGAAGCGCGCGTGTCACGGCGGCAGTGTCCTCTTCGCTCCAGCGCGCCGAGGACAATAGCAAAAACCCGCCGGCAGCGCGCAGCAGCTCAGGGTTTTCAGCGAGCTGTGCGATCCGGACCGCGTCCGGCGCATCGCTGAAGTCATCACCTTCCGCCGCCGCCGCGGCCCACACCTTGCCCTGCGGCAGCTTTGGTAGCGCAGCAAAGGCCACATCGCGGCTGGAAACCACCTCGGACGGAGAAAAATCAAAACCTAGTCTGTGATACTTGGCCAAAACACCTGCGCGCGTGTAGCTGGCAGCGTTGGTCAGGACGACCAGCCTTTTTCCCAAGGCGCGAAGGGCGGCCATACGCTCCACGGCGCCGCTGATCGCGGTTTCGCCACGGTTCAGCACACCAAAGGCGTCCAGGATATAGGCGTCATAATCTGCGGCCGTATCGCCCAGGTCATGGCCGGACTTTGAAACCGGCGGAAACTCTGCCTGCGGCAGGGCCGCCCGCACGCTTTCGTACCTGTAAAACGCCCAATCCGTGCCGATCATCGTGGCCCTTTTCCTCTTCACTCATCCTGCTAGCCCCGGACAGGCACAGGCGCGTCTCTGCAGCCCCCCGCTTGCCCGCAGTGCATAGGATACCGGTACGTTAAGGTATTGCGGCTTGGGTACTTGTTTGCCGCCCCGGTACGGTCACAGGATCTTTTTGCGCAGATAGGTAGACACCACTTCGCCAAAGACCACCAGCGCAAGGATCGTTAGCAGCACCATGGAGACCTCGGGCCAATTGAACGTGTCGATAGCGCCTTGCAGGATCATCCCGATGCCGCCAGCCCCCACAAGGCCCAGCACCGTGGATTCCCGTAGGTTGATATCCCAGCGCAGAATGGCGACCGCGAAAAAGGCGGGCATCACTTGCGGCACGATGGCGTAGAGCACGATTTTGAACTGCGACGCGCCGACGGCCTCCAGCGCCTCCACTGGCTTGCGGTCGATCTCCTCAATCGCCTCCCCCAGCAGTTTTCCAAGAAAGCCGATGGAGCGGAACATGATTGCCGCGATCCCCGCCACGATGCCGGGGCCGAAGATCGCCACGAACAGAAGCGCCCAGATAATGGTGTTCACCGAGCGCGAGGACACGAGGATGAACCGCCCAACCCACAGAGCCGCCCTGTTCGGCGTGGTGTTCTGCGCCGCGATATAGGCAACCGGCAGGGACACCACGACCGCGATCATTGTCGCCAGCGTGGCGATGTTCACCGTCTGCCAGATCGCCTCCAGGATCGACGGCAGGTTGCTGGGGTCCGGCGGCATCATGCGGCCGAACAGGTCTGCCATCTGCGACGGGGCATCCCAAACCCAGGCCCAGATCACGTCGATACTGCGCAGCGCCCAGCCGACGACCAGAAGCGTCAGGGCCAGCCCGCCATACCGCAGCAGACGCTGGCGCAGAGTGAAACGCGACCAGCGGTCCTGTGCGCCGTGCAAAGTTTCAGTGCTCATCATGCGATCCGCTTCCTGACAAATCCGCTCACCGCCTCGGACACGAGGATGACACCGACGATGACCATGGTGATGGCAAGCGCGAAGTCGTAGTCATACCGGCCAAAGGCATTGGCCAGCGTCGCGCCGATACCGCCCGCCCCGACGATGCCGACCACGGCAGAGGCCCGCAGGTTGCTGTCCAGCTGATAGATCCCCAGCCCCACAAGGCGCGGCATGATCTGCGGCAGCACCGCATAGGCCAGCGTGGCGATGAACCCTGCCCCGGCCGCGCGCATGGCTTCCACCTGGCCAAAGTCGATTTCCTCGATCCGCTCCGCAAGCAGCTTGGCGACAAAGCCGATGGAATAGACCAGCAGTGTCAAAGCGCCCGCAAAGGGGCCAAAGCCCACCGCTTTCACAAATATGATCGCCACGATCACCGGGTGGAAACTGCGCGCAACGATGATGATGCCGCGGCCCAGCAGGTAGACGGGTTTCACCGAAATATTGCCCGCCGCCATAAATGCCAGCGGCACCGAGACCGCAATCCCCCCCGCCGTGGCAAGGATGGCGATCTTCAGGCTTTCCATAAAACCGTCAAAAAGCAGCCCAGCGCGGTCGAAACTGGGTGGAAATGCACCGCTGAAGATCCTCTGCGCGCGGGTAAAGCCGTCGGAAACCCGCTCCCAGTCGATTGGCAGGGTTGCCAGGGTGACGAAAAAGTAAACCGCCGCAACGGCATATAGCCCGTAGCGTAGCGCCGGGCTGGCAATAAAGGGCGGCTTGCGCCAGGTGTCCTTGCCCGCGCTCATGCCGCCGCCCCTGCCTGCGCCCGGTCCTGTGCCGGCACGCCCGCATAGATTTCGTCCATTTCGGCCTTGCCAAGCCGTGCAGGCAGGCCGTCAAAAATGATCCGCCCGTAGCGCATGCCGACAATGCGGTCGCTGTACTCCTTGGCTTCCGCCACGTTGTGAATGTTGATGATGACCGGCAGCTTCAGCTCGGATGCCAGATCACGCAGCAGCGACATGATCTGCTCTGAGGTCTTGGGGTCAAGAGAGGCCGTCGGCTCATCCGCCAGCAGGATCTCCGGCCGCTGCATCAGCGCGCGCACCACGCCGACCCGCTGGCGTTCGCCGCCGGACAGCTCATCCGCCCGCTTGTTGGCGTAATGGGCGATGCCGACCCGATCCATCAGTTCGTAGGCGTGGCGGATATCCTCGCGCGGGTAGCGCCGGGTCAGCGCGGCCCAGGTGGAGATATACCCCAGGCGCCCCGACTGGACATTTTCCATTACCGTCAGCCGGTCGATGAGGTTAAAGCCCTGGAAAACCATGCCGATCCGGCGGCGCGCGATGCGCAGGCTGCGGCGGTTCAACGTGGTGAACTCGGTGCCGTTGAGGTCGATGGACCCCGAGGTGGGCTCCACCAGGCGGTTGATGCAGCGCAGCAGCGTGCTCTTGCCGGCACCGGAAGACCCGATGACCGACGTAAGCTGATCGCCTTCGACGGTCAGATCCAGTTCTTTCAGCACCGGATCGCCCGATCCGTAGCGCTTGGTCAGTTTGGAGATTTTTAGCATTGCGGACTTTCAAGCATAGCTCAGCTGCGGCTGTGCCGCGCTGCTTGGGGGCGGCGGCCTGGGGGCGGCCACGGGCGCGCCCGGCCGATGCGCTGGCCGGCCGGGCGTTAAAGCGGGTTATTTCCCGGCGAGGCCCTGCGGCGTGTACTCGACACCGTTGGACTTCTGGATCTGGCGGATCACTGCCCATTGATCCTTGTAGGTGATCGGAATGAACTTGCTGACGCCATCGAACTCCTCACCCAGCTTGGTGCCCGCAAATTCAAAGGAGAAGAAGGCTTCCTTGATTTTCTCGGCCAGGTCGGGGTCCAGGTTGTGCGCGACGGTGAAGGACGTGGTCGGGAAGGGATCGCTCTCCCAGATCTTGCGGACGTCGGCCGGGTCGTACAGACCACGCTCTGCCATACGGTCCACCACTTCGGACGCCACCGGCGCCGCGTCGTAGTCGCCCGCAACCACGCCCAGCATCGACTGGTCGTGCGAGCCGGAATAGATCACCTCGTAGTCCTGATCGGGCACCACGCCCAAGTCGGGGAACAGCGCCCGCGGCGCCTGGTTGCCGGAGTTCGAAGTGGGCGAGGTATGCGCCACACGGCGGCCTGCCAGGTCCTTCACCTTCTCAATATCGGAATCGGCCTGGGTGAAGACTTGCAGCTTATAGCCGAACTGGCCGTCTTCTGCGCCCATGATGGCAAAGGGCACCGCCCCGGCGAGATTCACGGCAAACGGCGTCGGCCCGGTGGAAAAGCCCGCCACATGCAACCGGCCGGAGCGCATTGCCTCGACCTCGGCAGAGTTCGACTGCACGGCGAAGAATTGCACGTCCTTGCCGGTCACCTGTTCCAGATGCGCGATGAACGGCTCCCAGATGTCGGCATAAACCGCGGGGTCCTCGACCGGGGTGTACGCAAAGACCAGCGTGTCGGGGTTGCTCAGCTTTGCCGGATCGGCGGGCGTGTCAGCAACAAGATCGCCGTTTGCGTCGCAATACAGAACGTCCAGCGCGCCACGGTCCACGCAGTCTTCACCTGCGGTTGCAGCCACGGCGCTCAGTGACAGAACGCCCAGTGCCGTCGCGGCACGGGTCCAAATATCTACCATGTTTTCCTCCCTTTGAACGCCGCCCCGGGACTGGCTCCCGTCTGTTGCGGCGCTGGCAGGCCGAGGATAGAGACGGCGGCCGAAGGAAAGCGAGCCAGGTTTTTGTTAACGGACCGCGCATTAGCGCGGTTTAATGTTAACAGTGTTACAATCGCTGTCTCATCCCCTTAAACAAAGCGGTGTTTTGCGGCACTGAATGAAGGGCGGCCGTTCTGCCAGGCTGCAAAGCAGGATGCCGCGTGATGTAACAGGAGGAGGGTTGCATGCAGGCAGATAGGGCGCAGCCGCTCATCGCCATCGTGGACGATGACCCGAACGTGCGCGAGACGCTTTCCGCGCTGATGCAAGAGAGCGGGTTTGACGCTGTCTGCTGCGCCGGTATCGCCGCGTTTCATGCGCTTGGCGATCCGCCGCCGGTGGATCTGGCGCTGATCGACTTGCGCTTGCGCGGGGAATCCGGCCTGACCTTGGCCATTCACATCCGCGAGCGCTATCAGCTCCCCATTGTCATGCTCACCGGCATCGGCGATGAAATCGACAAGATCATCGGGCTGGAAACCGGCGCCGACGATTACATGATCAAGCCTTTCAACCCGCGCGAGCTTGTCGCCCGCATCCGCGCGGTGCTGCGCCGCTATGGCCATGGAACCGCCAGGCCAAGCGCGGCTCCGGGGCAGGAAATCGGCTTTGGCGACCTGCGGCTGGATGTCCAGTCCCGCCGCCTTTTGGACAAGGACGGCGAGGAGATCCCGCTTACCAACGCCGAATACCGGCTGCTGGAGTATTTCGCCCGCAACCCCAACCGGGTGATCCCGCGCCCGGAGCTGCTGGAGGAGCTGGGATCCGACATGCAGCGCTATGTGGACCGCACTATAGACGTGCTGATCCTGCGCTTGCGGCGCAAGATCGAAGCGGTGCCCTCCAAACCCGTCCACCTGCAGACCCGCCGTGCGCAGGGTTACCTGTTCCAGCTGTCGCCCGGCTGATCCCGGATGCCCGCGCTCTCCCGCCTCAGCGTCCGCTTCCGCCTGTCCGCCGCCATTGCGGTGCTGTTCGGGCTGATCCTGCTGGTCAGCCTCATCGGCATGCGGGTGCTGAACCGGACTGAGCTGTGGATGAACGTTCTGCACCAGGACACGCTGACGGAGGTCTCCGACGCGCTCGACCTGTCCCGCCGCGCGGCCGGCCTGGCGACCTCGGCGCCCTTTCTCTACGCGCTCTTTCCGCCCTTTCAGCTGGAGCAGGAAGCGCAAAACGTCCGCGACAACCTGCGCCGCCTCGAAGCGCACGCCGCAAGCGATCAGGCCCTTGACCTGCCGCTTGCGCGGTTGCGGCTGGCAATTGACGATCTGACCGCCGCGCTGGGACCGCAAACCGCGCGCAAGGCCGTATTGACCGCTATCGGCCGCGACATGCTGCGGCTTAATCAGCGGGTCCGGCGGCTGGCGGGCGACACATCGCTGCCGCTGGCCGAGCGCGAGATCTGGGCCGGTCTGCAGCAGCTGACGGCCAGCGCCATCGGAGCCGCGCGGGCCACTGCTCTGATCGAGCTTGGCGAGCACACCCGCCTCTACACCGCCGCCCGCGACCAGATCGAGCCGCGCCTGCTGCCCGTACACCGCGCCGCCTTTGATGAAATTCAACAGGCCCTGATCCGCAGCGGCAGCCTGTTTGTGCTCAAACACCGCGAAATCGCAGCACAGCTTGACGCCGAAAACGCCCTCTTCCGCATCCGGCAAGAGACCGGCCGGATCACCGCCTATGCCGAGGAAAAGGTCGCACAGGCAGAAGCCCGGCTCAGCCAGGCGCGCGCCGAAACCTCAAACAATCTCGGGATTGCCAAGAATTCCTTCTTTGCGCTGACGCTGATCAGCCTTCTGGTCGCGGTGACTTCTGCGCTTTACGTCTCGCGCTATGTCGCCCGCAACCTGCGCCGGGTTGCCGACGCCATGCGCAGGCTTGCCGCCGGCGACCACCGCAGCGACCTGCCCCGCGCCCGCGCCGGCGAGGATGAGATCGGCCAGCTGTTCGCGGCCTTTCAGGTTTTTCGCGACAATGCCCGCAAACTCGACCGCCGCACCGGAGAAATCCGCCGCCAGAACGCCCTGTTTTCCCGCGTTTTCCGCAACATCAAGGATGGCGTCGCCATCACGTCCGCCAGCGGGCGGATCGAAGCGGAGAACGACAACCTCCGCACTCTCCTGCGCCTGCCGCGGGAGGACAGCAGCCTCGCAGAGGGAATGCAGGCCCTGATCGCCCGCTCCCCTTTTATCCGGCAGGCCAGCGCCGGCGAACGCGGCGGGTTCGAGGAATACGCCGATACCTCCGGCCACGTGCTGGAATTGCGCCACTCGCCGCTGCCAGACGGCGGCGCGGTCTGGCTCCTGTCGGAAACCACCGAACGCAAGCGCATCGAAGAACGGCTGGAGGAGATCCGCCGGGTCGAGACACTGGGCAAGGTCACCGGCGAGGTCGCACATGACTTCGGCAATATCCTGTCGAGCATCTCCGGCAACTTGCACCTTCTGGAAGGCGCGGACACGGACCAGTCGCGGCACTTCCGCGCCCGCATCAGGTCTGCCGTGGATCTGGGTGTATCGCTGACAGAACGGCTGCTGGCCTTTGCACGAAAACAGCATCTGGAACCGCAGGCGACCGACATCGGGATGCTGATTGACGGTATGGCTGACCTTCTGGAAATCGCCCTGCCCGATACTGTCTCCCTGGAATTCGAACGGCCAGCCGCTGCTGTCTTTGCACGGGTCGATCCGGGACAGCTCGAAAGCGCTGTTTTGAACCTTTGCGTCAATGCCGGTCAGGCAATCAGCGGACCTGGCACCATCCGCATTTCCGTTGCCACCGGAGAAGACGGAGCTGCGCAAGTGTCCATCCAGGACACTGGCTGCGGTATGGAGCCCGACGTGCTGCGGCGCGCAACCGAGCCCTTTTTCACCAACCGCAATGACGGCAACGGGACCGGGCTTGGGCTGTCCATGGTCGATGGCTTTGTTCACCAGTCCGGCGGACACCTTACCATCGCTTCGCGGACAGAACAGCCGCATCGGGGCACAACCGTGACTATGGCCTTTCCTCCTCTGGCGGAGGAGGAAAGGCCTTGCGCGCGCACGCTGCCCCCGGGAACAGCGCTTGTGGTTGATGATGATCCGGCCAGCCTTGCCGCTGCAGCCAGCACGCTGGAGCGGCTTGGCTATGTCCCGCTTCGCGCCGCAAGCTTCGCCGAAGCCTCCGCGCAGGTCCAGCAGCAGCGAAAACTGGATCTGGTACTGAGCGACCTCAACCTGAACGACGGCGCGTCCGGATGGGATCTGTTGCAGATGGCGCACAGCCTGCACCCCGGATGCCGCCTCGTTATTATGTCAACGCGGGAGGCAACCCGGACCCCCAGCGCATTGAAGGGGGTGTCCCGGCTGGCAGCTCTGACAAAGCCGGTATCCGAACAGATGATGCGCGATCTGCTTGCGTCGGGCTGATGCACTTGCCGGGCTAGGGACAATGCGATCAGGCGCGCCCCAGCGGGTTCGCGGGATCAAGCGTACCCTGCGCCGATGAGGGACGCGAAACCGCCCGGGCGCCATTAGCCGCAGGAGGTTGTGCCGCGCGGGCCTTCGCCCTATATTGGCGTCAGACAAATTGGAGATTTTATGTCCTGGTGAGGAAGGGAGGCAATTAGCCTCCCGGTGCAAAACAGACAACTGAATAGCTGCGCTTCTGATGAAGTTGCGGGCCTGTTGTTTTGCACATCTTTTTCCCACACCTGACAGGCCCGGGCGCTGCTCGTGGCCGACACATGAGAGTTTCTCCAATGACACGGGACTATTCCCAGTTTTTTTCACCCAGCCCGCTGGACGGCCAGGCCAAGCGCGTCACGGCGCTGCAAGCCTTGGGCTGGCAGCCGTTTTTTTCGCAGCAAATCAGCGCTGATGAGATGGCAGCGGCACCGCCCGTCCGCATCGTGGCCGTGCACCGCAATGCGGTGCACGCAGTTGGCGACAATATCGCCACGGCACTTCCGCCGCGGCAGGACGTGACTGTCGGCGACTGGCTGATGCTGAACAGCGCACGGCCGCAATCCAGCAGGATTCTCGCGCGCTCCAGCCTTATCCGGCGGCGGGCGCCGGGCACCGGCCGGCAGGAACAGCTGATCGCGGCAAATATCGACACCGCCTTTATCGTCACTTCCTGCAATCAGGATTTCAACATCGCCCGGCTGGAGCGTTACCTTGCACTGGCACTCGAAGCGCGGATCACACCGGTCATCGTGCTGACCAAGACGGATCTGGCAGAAGACCCGCACGGCTATGCCGATGCGGCCCGGGCCATTTCCGATGCGGCCGAAGTGGTCGCACTGGATGCGCGCGGCCCGGCGCCGAAAACCGCGCTCGCGCCCTGGTGCAAACCCGGCAGGACGGTTGCGTTTCTGGGCTCTTCCGGTGTCGGAAAGTCCACGCTGACGAATGCCCTGCTCGGCAGCCAGTCGATTGAGACGCAATCGATCCGCGAAGATGACGCCAAAGGCCGGCACACGACCACACGGCGCGAACTCCACTCAGCACCGGATGGCTGCCTGATCCTCGACACGCCCGGGATGCGGGAATTGCAGCTGACCGATGCTGCGGACGGGATCAACAGCCTGTTTGCCGGGATCAGCGAATTGGCGGCCGGGTGCCGTTTCAACGACTGCCGGCACGAAACCGAACCGGGCTGCGCGGTGTTGCAGGCTGTCGAACAGGAGGTAATTGACAGGGCACAGCTGGAGCGTTGGCGCAAGCTGATGGCCGAAGATGCCTTCAACTCCGCCAGCCTTGCCGAACGCAGGTCGCGGGACAAGGCCTTTGGCAAGATGGTCCGCGAAGTCAAGAAAATCAAAGATAACAGGAGGTGAGCCGATGCAGACAGCGAAAACCGGCCAGATCGTATGGCATGACCTGTTCACCGGGGACCGGGACGGCGCAATGGCATTCTATCAGAAGGTCGCAGGCTGGAGCTACCAGGTTGAGCGGGCCGCAGATTTTGCCTGGGGCGGCGGGGAAAGGGATTTTGTCCTTGCCCTGTCGGACGGCGAAGCGGGGGCAGGTCTTGCCGAAACACCGGCGGGTCTGCCGGGCGGCTGGATACCTTATGCCGAAGTCAGCAATGTGGATGCTGCCGCCGCGCTAGCCGAACGTCTTGGCGGGGAAGCCGTCCGCCCTCCGTTCGAGGTTCTCGGCGTCGGCCGCAATGCGCTTTTGCGCGATCCGCTGGGCGCTTTGTTCGGCATCTCGCTGTCGCGGCACGGATTTCCCGTACCGCGTCGGCAGTTTGGCCCGGAGGTTTACCTTTCAAACGGCGCGGATTTCCCCATGGCCTTTTATGCCGGGGTTTGCGGATGGCAGCTCCCGGCGGTCCAGCCGCCGGAGCAGACTGCTCTCCCCATCTTCGGGCCTAGCGGCGATTTGGTCGCGCTTCACTATACAGCAGAACCGCTTGCCGGGTCCCGGCCGGGCTGGGTGCCGAATATCAAGGTCACGTCACCCCGCAGCGCCCGGGACGCCGCTGAGGCGCTTGGCGCAGGCTGGACGGAGGGCTTTGCCGTGCCAAACGCAGAAGCGTGCGAATACTTTCTTTGCGCACCTGATGGGGCACCAGCCGCGCTTAGCCGTACCGGCACTGGTTCCCCCTAAGGGCTGTCAGGAGGAAACGTATTGGCGGATGACCGGCACTGCGGTCATCCGCAATCACACAGCCGGGCCGGTTAGCAGCCAACATGGTACCTGCAGCCGCGCTTAGCCTGCCCCCATCATATCCGCCAGATAACGCGCCGTGGGGGGCCGCGTGCACATCGTGGCTCACGTCACTGTCTGGATGTCACGGTACCGCAGACAGCCGAGCGGGGCGCAACGGCCCCGCTATTCCAAATTCAGCTGCCGGGTCTAACCTGCCAAGCGCCTCTCATTTAATGCCTGAGGCTCCCACGCCCCCGTTGCAGCGCTCTGCAGCGATCCGGCGGGGGTTTCCTGCGACGGCTTGAAACTTGCCACGAGTTCCGCAAGTTCGGCTGCAGCCTGCTTCAGCATCTGCCCTTGCTCGCTGGATCTCTCAACCATGCTGGCATTTTCCTGGGTGACGCGATCCAGCTCAGTCACTCCCGAATTGATTTCGCTGATGGTTGCAGCCTGGTCACGGGAGGACACCGCAATTTGAACCGCCAGTTCTGACACTCTCTGGATTTTGTCGATGATCAGGGTAATTGCTTGACCCGCTTCGTCGACCAGTCCCACGCCCACCTTCACTTTCTCCGAACTGGCGTCGATCAGGCCTTTGATTTCGCTGGCGGAATTGGATGAAGCCTGAGCGAGGGCGCGGACTTCCGAGGCGACAACCGCAAAGCCGCGGCCCGCCTCACCGGCTCTTGCCGCCTCAACACCGGCATTCAGCGCCAGCAGGTTCGTCTGGAAAGAGATGCCTTCGATCACGCCGTTGATTTCGGATATCTTGGCCGCAGAGGCGTCGATTTCGCGCATCGCCTCGACCGCCCGCTGGACGATCTCGCCGCAGCGCAAGGCTTCCGCGCGGGTGTCCGATACCGTGTGCTCGACCGAGCCCGTCTGCTCTGTGGCGTCGCGCACGTTGGTGGTGATCTGGTCCAGCGCCGCGGCTGTCTGTTCCAGGGTCGCCGCCTGCGTTTCCGTGCGGCGCGACAGGTCGTCGGACCCTTGAGCCATGCGATTGGTTTGCTCTTCGATCTCGGTGATGGTGTGCAACACCCGCCCGATCAGCCCGTCCAGCGATTCAGCCGTCTGGTTGAAGTCCGCGCGAAGCGTTGTGTATTCGCCGCTCATCTCCCGGGTGATACGGTGCGAGAGCAATCCCTTGGCCAGATTGTTCAAACCGGCAGCCAGTTCCTGCACCACACCCGCCTGCTCCTCCGCAGCGCGGCGCGACCGCTCTTCAAGCTCTGCATTGGCCCGCATCGCTTCGATGAACTGGCCGACAGCGCCGGCCAGGTGCCCCAGTTCGTCGCTGCGGCCCTCCTCTGGCACCGGGCTGACGGTATCGCCCTCCCGCAGCGCTGTAATTCGATTGATGATCCGGTGCAGCGGTTTGGTGACCGAGGCCGCCGAGAAGAACACGATAAGGCCGACGATCAGGCAGACCGCAAGACTGATGACAGCCGACTGCAGGTAAAGCTGCTGGATCGTCGCCTGCACCCGGCCATTATTGAACCCCAGCACCATTTGCGCGACCTGCCCTCCTTCGGGATGCAGCACCGGAAAGGTGACGTAGGCAAGCGCGCCCGCTTGAAGGCTCGTTGGGCCATCGGCCGCTGCCAGCAGTTCGGGGACCGCGGCAGTCCAGTTTTCGCGCTGGCTTTCATCCACAAAAATCTCGGCGAATGCTTCGCCGTCCACCAGAACCTGGGCAAACAGCGCATCCTGCATCTCTGTCACCCCTTGAACCGCTCCAAGCGCCGCGTCGCTGTTGAAATCCCAAACCGCAGCCGCCACCGGCGGCGCCATGAAAGTCTGCGCCAAGTTGACTTCACTTTCAAAGGCTTCAAGCAGCGCACTGGAGTGTTTCGACGCCCAGAACACTGTGTAAGCTGCATTCGAAAGGAAGATGCATGCGATGATCGGCAGCAGCAGCCGCTTTTTGATGGACATCGCAAAAATCTGTTTCTTCAAGCGTCTCATTTGACACTCCGCTTAGTGAATAAGCACAATCCTGTGCTGTCTTCGGCACCGGTCCTGGCCCGGTGCCAAAGGCGGTATCAGGCAGTGGCGGGCTGGCTTGGTGCAGCCTGCTTTTGCAGGCTGCCCGCTGCCGGCATCGCCACGGCCCTCTGGCGCTGTGTGTTCAAACCGGGGTCAGTAGGACATGTAGTTGTCCGACAGCGCGTTGCGGTATTTGTCGGTCCAACGGGTATTGATCTCAGCGATTTTGCCTTCTTCTTCGAGCTCGGCAAAGCAGCGGCTGAATCCCTCGGCCATGGCGGGGTCGCGGAAACTCATGCCGTAGGGGGTCGGTTCAAAGATTGCACGGAATTCGATCGGCTGGCTGGCATCCACCCCCGACGCGGCACCGGCTTCCTGCAAGTGCCGGGCGAATTCGGCAAACAGCATGCCATCGCCGACAATGCCATCCACGCGCTTGCCGTACAGCAGCTTGCTCTGTGTTTCCTGATCGGCCATCTCGCGGTAGGATTTGAAGCCGCCGGTCGCGTCCGAAAGCCCGGGAATAATGCTGGCAGCGCCTTCAAAAGCGACAATCTTCATGCCGTTCAGGTCTCCAAGCGTGCTCACCTGCGCACCCGAGGACTTGAGGAACGAAATCCCGTTCTGATAGGAGACGTAGGGTTCAGTCTGCGTGCCTGCGGTCGGCATGCCGACCGGCACGGTGGCGACCGCGTCCCCTTTTCCGGACTCGAACGACTGCCAGTGGCGCGTGAATGGTTGTATGGTGAACTTGGCAGTGTGGCCGCAACGCTCCAGAGTGGTTGCGATGATCTCCGCCTCCCGGCCAGAGCCATCCTTGTTGACCATTGGCGGCAGATCGCCAACGAGGACTTCAACCTCGGCGGCGCTGGCGTGTTCTGACATGAGGGCTGCAGCTGCGCAGAGAAGCGCTGCTATACGGGTCTTCATTTATTGTCTGCTCCTGCAAGTGGTGATCCATGCACGCTAGATGGCGAATCTTAATTGTTGCTTATTGCGGAGCTTGACGGAGTTTTTGCGTCCCGCTGCCGGGCGGGGACGCATTGGGAGCGCTTCCACCAGGCCTGGATTATCCAATGCTTCTATGACTTTACAGAGACTTGATGTTTCCGAGGCCGATCTCCGGGAGAAGTGTTTTCTTAGAATTCTTGCAAGGCTGCGGTCAGCTGGCGTACGCGACGTCACTTGGCAAAAGGTGCCCGGTCAGAGGGCGTAAAGGGGCTGGCCTACTTATCCGGCCGGCAAATTGGCCTGAATGCGCGTTTTAATCAGGAATCCATCGCGCGCCGGGAAATATCCCGGGGAATTGACTCGGGAGCCGGCGCCTGGACGCATTATTCGGTGCCGCAGGCTGCAGCTTTTCCGCCTAGCAGCACGCAGGCCCCGTGGAGATCTCTCACGCCAAACCCGCCACCCCGGGGCGACAGCCAGGCTCGGAGCTGCCCTGCGGCACAACCCTGCGGGGCACGTCGCGGAGGATCTGAGCGGCTATCGGGAGTGCCCAAGAAGTCGGCAGGCAACCCGGCACAGCCCCATGCCTGGCCACCGGTCAGGCAGGCCTTCAGCCGCAGTCAAAGCGGGAAGCGCGCCTTCTCTGCGAGCGGACAGAAAGCAAGCTCAGGTCCCGAATTTGGCGCGCGGCGCCAATGCAACCGCCCTCACGTTAGAGCTAAGACGAGATCATCCAGGCTGCTCCACCGGTCGCCTTGCAAATGAAGGTAACCTTCCAAAGTGAATGCTCGGCAAGTGGTTTCGTTTAGGCGGTGTAAGAACTTTCTGCAAATGAAAGCACGGTGCCCCCGGCGACAGCATCGCCGGGGCAATCTGTCGCTCAGGCCGATTGCATGTCTAGCGCCTGACCGTCCAACCCGCCGGTTGTGGCGGCCTCTGCCAGCACTGCTGCCACATCGGCGCGGCTTGCCTTTGCAGACTTGTCGACCTGGCCGCCAAGGACGACATCGGCGCTGCGACCGCTGTCTGTCAGCGATACGGGCCGCAAGATCGCGTAGGTCAGGCCGGAGTTCTTGAGGTGCTCATCGGCGGCGTGCTTGGCTTTCAGGTAATGCGCCAGATCACCCGTCGGGTCTGACTGGTCCGCGCCGATGGAACTGAGCATGACGAAGCGGCCGGCACCGGCGTCCTTTGCGAGATCGATCAGCCGCATCGCGCCGTCGCGATCCACCTTCTCCGTCATTTCCGGCCCGGTCGCGCCGCCGGAACCTGCGGCAAAGATCACCACATCCGCGCCGTCGCACACCCCCGGTTGCAGGTCGGTCAAATCGCCATGCCGCAGCTTGGTGCCTTCTGGCAGGCAGCTGGTGTCCGAACCTTCCCGCACAAGCGCGGTCAGGCTGTGGCCTCGGTCCAGCAGGTCTTGGGTCAGGATCCGGCCGGTTTTTCCGGTTGCACCGGCGATAATGATGTTCATGGGCATGAGAAGTCCTTTTTGTCAGGTCAAGCGGGCGGCGCCATCGGCCCCGCAGATCGCGTTGCGGCGATATAGCCCGGCTGCTGTTGCAGGGCGTCCCAGTAGGCGGCGACTTTGGGGTGGCCCGCCAGCAGGCCGAACCGCGCCAAAAGCGCGACGATGTAGGAAAACTGAATGTCCGCGAGCATCGCCTTGCCGCCGAACAGCATAGGTCCTTCGCCGATGGCCTTCGCGACATAGTCGAGGTGGGTGTCGAGTGCGGTTTTCGCATCGTCCGGCACCGGTTGGCCGCGAAACGCGGGCAGGATCGCCTGCAAGGCTACCTCGGCCAGCGAAGCTTCGACGTAGTCGAAGAGCGCCTCGTGCCGCCAGAACTCCGGCGTGCCGCGCGGCGGTGTGTGGGTGTCATCGTCATACTTGGCCGCGAGATATCGCAGGATCGTGGAAGACTCAGCGATCATCTCGCCGTTGTCCTCAATCACCGGAGATTTGCCCAAAGGGTGAACCTTGGACAGCGTTTCGGGGGCGCGGAAGGCCTCGGTTCGGTCATAGTCGATCCGGTTACAGGGCTGTCCCAAGTCTGCCAGCAGCCAGAGGACGCGGGTGGCGCGAGAGTATTGCAGTGCATGGAGTGTAATCATGGCAGGTAGATCGCTTTCACGTTGACAAATTCCTTCATGCCAAAGCCGCCGTGTTCGCGCCCTTAGCCTGAATCTTTAACCCCGCCGAAGGGCATGTTTGGATCGGCTGCTCCGAAAGAGTTGATGCGGATCATCCCGGTGTCGAAATGGTCGCGGGCCAACCGCAGCGCACGCTCTTCGTTTTGAGAGAAGATCCCGCCGCCGAGGCCGTACCGGCTGTCATTGGCAATGCGCATCGCGTCTTCGTCATCCTTGGCCCGGATCACGGCGGCCACGGGGCCGAAAATCTCGTCATCATAGGCAGGCATGCCGGGGGCCACGTCCGCCAGCACCGTTGCAGGATAGAACTCGCCGGCACGGTCGGGCGCTTTACCGCCGCACAGTGCCTTCGCCCCCTTGGCCACGCTTTCGTCCACCTGTTCCTTCACGGTTTCGAACTGGGCGTCGCTTGACAGCGGGCCAAGCTGAGTGTCCTCGTCCGTCGGATCGCCCATTTTGGCGGCTTTCATCTGATCGACAAAGGCCGACACGAACGCGTCATAGACCTTGTCCGCAACGATGAACCGTTTGGCTGACACACAGGTTTCGCCGTTGTTGTAGAGCCGCCCGATGACCGAGTATTTGACCGCTGTTTCGATCTCGGCGTCCTCCAGCACGAGGTAAGCGTCATTCGAGCCCAGTTCCAGTACCGTCTTCTTCAGCGCCTTCGAGGCCACACTGCCGACATGGCGGCCGGCGCCGTCACTTCCGGTCAGTGTCACACCACGCACAAGAGGGTGCGCGATGAGCTTATCGCTGGTGCCGTGGTCGATCAGGACGACCTGGAACAGGTCCTCCGGCAGGCCTGCTTCGATGCACAGCTCACCCAGCCGCAAGCCCGAGCCGGTGCAAATGCTCGCATGTTTCAGCACGCAGGCATTGCCCGCCATCAGGTTTGCAGCGAGCACGCGAACCGGCTGATACAGCGGAAAGTTCCACGGCTGGATAGAGTAGATCACGCCAATCGGCTGGTAACTGACGATGCCCCGCGCGCCGCCGGTTCCGTGGGTCCGCTCTTCGTCGGCCAGGACATCGGGACCGTGTTTGGCAGTGTAGTCTAAGATTGCCGCGCAGATCTCAACCTCACGCTTTCCGTCTTTCAACAATTTGCCGGTCTCGCGCGTCATCAGCGCCGACAGCTCATCAGCGCTGGCGCGAAGCTTCTCCGCGATCTTGGTTAGATAAGGCGCCCGCTCAGCATGGGACAGCTTTCTCCACTCAAGAAACGCTTCCTGCGCGGCCTCCAGCTTCCGGATGGCCTCTTGCTCTGTCATGAGCGGATAGGTTTCCAGCGTTTCGCCAGTTGCGGGATTCCTCGTGGTGATCGTCGGCATGATGGCTCCTTCGGTGATCACTAAAACAACCCGCGGGCTTCGAGAGGGGTTCCGTCTTCCGCAACGTCAGTTGAGGCTCGCAGCCCCCAACAGGCACCCAATTCACCCCCGGCACGATGAACACCGCATCGCCGCCACTCCGTAAGCCAGGTTCGGACCTCACCTTGTTCCGCCAGGCCTGGTCTGCGCTTCCGTTTCAGAAATTAGCTCTGGAATTGAGGTCCCAATGGCCGGACACCCCCTTCCGCTTGGCGGACCGCGGTGAAGGAGCGGTTTATAGCCTTTCCTCAAGGTAACAGCGGCAAACCGGGCGGCAAAGCCGAAACTGGAGATAACCGTGAAGGAGTTATGCGCCGGTAGCATCGCAATTCCCTTGGTTCTGCGCACCCAAGCAGTGAACAGGGAGCTTCCGGCCGCCCACTTCGGGCAGTCCGCGTTTACGTCGAGTGCTGCCGCCTTAAAGTCAGCGGCTGCTTTTGGGCGGCCGGGTCAGGCGCTTGTAGTTGGAAGCGGTGGCACGGCGGTAAGGGGCCATCGCCCCGGTCATGACAGCCTCCATCGGCTTGCCAGCCGCCGCCAGTTGCGCGGCCGCCTGGGTGCTGGATTGAAACGCTTTCACTTTTTCCAGGACCATCCGCCTGTTTTCAGCCGGCGCTGCGGGGACAACGCCCATCATGCCCAGGGTGCGGATGGAAATGATGATTTGCGCTTCGAACGCCATGCGCGCAACGCTGGCGGCAAACCGGATCTGTGCGGGAAGATGCAAGAACATGAGCGGGCTCCTCAGCCATGGCCGGCGGCACCGGCGTTACGGGAACAACGCCGGCGGGGGCGCATCCGTTCCCGCCCCCGCCGGCGCTGTGCGAAGTATTTCCGAATTATCCTGCGCGGGCGGGAACGAACCCGCCGGTTCCGCGTTCATCCTGAAAAATCAGAAACATCAAACATTTCCGGGGCACACGTGCGGCATCTCCTTTTTCACTACCTTCGTGAGCTTCACGAATGGCGCGTTTTAGACACTTCCCCTTTCGGCTTTTGCGGCAGCAGCCTGCCGGAGGCGGTTGACGAAATCCGCGGCTCCGAGGCAATCCAGCGCCATTGGATGCTGCGGACGCATAGCTTTGGCCCGGTGACCCCGTGGGACACCGCAGACCCGGATGAAAACGGCCTTGGAGGCCTGATAGAGATCTATGCCATAGAGGCCAGCTTGGCCCTTGGCCCAATCGGGCTGAGGCCTTCGCAGGTCTGGGTGGAAGTCTTCCGGGCGGGTTTCACCCCGGTGGCCGCGGTCAAGCTGGAAGAACCAGCCCGGCAGCCGGCTGTCCCTGCCAGCAATCCGGCCGGGATGGCGGCAGTGCCATAGGCAGCCGCGGCAGCCGCTGGAGGAGACTTGGCAGCCGCCGCCTTGTTTTCCCCGCCGCAGGGAACATGTTCTGAGGGGAGGTGCCAATATGAAACGTGATATCAAGGGCCTTCGCCACGCGCGCGAAGTCGAAGGGCATTTGCAGTGGCTGGACAGCTTCACCTCGGCAGCGCTGGGTGTGCTTGCGGTGGCCTCTGGCATCTACACTTATCTCGGCGTGCGCGGGCTGCTGGATGACGATGGCGCTCTGTCGCTGTTTGCGGCCGTATCCTACAGCGCCGCGGTGTCGACCGGGATCTATGTATTCTGGTCGTACCTGTTGCGGCTGCTGCCGGCAATGCGGACAGCGGCGGCGCGGATGTGGCTGTTTCTGTCAATGGCGCTGGGGTCGGCCGCGATCGTTGCGATGTCGTCTTGGCTGAACGCTGCCGCCTTGGCCGGGTCGGCGGCTGTGGAGCAGCATCTGGCGCGCACGGTCCAGGAATACCAAACCTCGCTGGAGCGCGCGAATGCGTTTGCGCTGCAGGGCCAGGCCCTGCGCCTGGACGTCGGCAGGGCGCGGCAAGGGTTCGAGGACCTGTCGCAGCAGGAAGCAGGCGGCGGCCTGTCCGGCCTGGCTGGGCGCGGCGCCGTGTTCCGGGTTCTGATGCAGAAATCCGATGAGCTGGCGGCCCTAGAGGGGCTGATCGCAAAGCAGGAGGCGCCGGTCGCCGCGGCCTTTGCCGAAGGCAATGCGATCCTCAGCCGGATGCGCGCGCTGACAGTCGCACCGGGGCCTGTTACCGCCCGCGGCGTCGAGTTCTCCGAAGAATCCGTGCGCCTGGCAGGCATCATCGCAGAGCTGCGGCAGCTGTCGGTTGCGCCAATGGTGGACCGTGCGGCGCGGGATCTGGCGGAATCCGTTGTCCTGCCGCGTCTGGACGCGGGGGATGCGGGCGGCCAGGCCGCTCAGCAGGCAACCATCACCTCGCTGCTGCAACTCCTGGCGCAACGGGCCGAGACTTTGCAGGCCGCGGCGGCGGAGGTTCTGGCGCTGGAGCCCGCTGCCGAAGTTGTCTACACGCCAATCTCCAAGGCCGATGCGGTGATCCGCTACGCGGGGAATTTCGCCCCCTCCTGGGCCGGAGCCATTGCCATCGACCTGCTGCCGGCGGTTCTGGTTCTGATTGTTGCGGTGGCGCAGGGCGCCGTCCGTGCCGGGCGTGACCCGGCGGAACCCGAGGATTCGATGACCGTGGCCGAACTGCGCGCCGCTGTGCTGGCGCTGCGCGAGGTTGAGGCCGCGGCCCCCGGCGCGGCTTGGGATCCGGAGGATGAGGAGACCGCCAGCGAAGCGGAGGACGGCAGCGGTTCTCCCGGCGCTGCCGGGCCGCGCCCCGGACCCAGAGCGGTTGAATGACCTGGGGCGGCAGGATTATCGGGCGCAGTCCGGGGGCGCCGTTCCGCTGGCTGCTGGGCTGCCAGATCGGTCTGGCGGTCATGCTTGTGGCGCTTGACCTCGGGCCGGCACTGCCGCGGATGCTGTCGCCGGTATCGGTGCCGGAGCTGGACCAGCCCACCCGGCCCGGTGATCAGACCCGGCATTACCGGCCGGACCGGCCCGCCAATCCTGGCCCCAGTATCGACCGCGACATGCCGCGCCGTCTGGTGGCTGAAGAAACCACGCTGGACGGCAGGCAGGCACTGCTGCTGAGGGGCGCAATTTCGCCCGGTGACGGCGAGCGGATCGTTGCGGACCTGCGGCGGCTGAAGCCTGGCACAGTCCTTCTCGATAGCTCCGGCGGCAGTGTCGCCGACGCGCTGGAGATTGGCCGGGCGGTCCGCGAGGCCGGCGCGGAGACGCGCCTGGCGGAGGCGGCGGTCTGCCTGTCGGCCTGCCCTTACATCTTTGCCGGCGGAACCGGGCGGCGGGTTGCGGACAATGCGCGTCTCGGCGTTCATCAGCACCGGTTCGGGGAATCCGACATCCTGCCCGCCTTCCTGGCGGTCGAGGATATCCAGCGCGGCCAGGCCCGTGTGCTGGAGCACCTGGACACCATGGGCATAGACCTGCGGATTATGGGCCCGGCGATGGCCACGCCCGCCGACGAGATCTATATCCTGACCGCCGAAGAGCTGGCGGAGTGGAACGTGGTAACGGACTGACCGCTGCCACGGCGCGCAGGTGAGCCAGCGCGGCGGGACCGAACTGTCCGCAATGGAGGGCAGCCCTGGTCATTCGGCAGCCTCATTGCCGGATATGCGGCGTAAGGAAGCAAGACTTGGCGCCTTTAAAACACAGCGAAGCTCGCGTATGGCAGCCTCTAACCGCTTGCCTGGTTCCTTGTGGATTTTGCGCCAGAATTGAGAGGCGCGCAGCAAAGCCTACCCTCGCGGATGCCAGCGGAAAAGGCAGAGGCATTTCAGGCCAGTGCGCGTCAGGCCACGCAGCTTGCGGCGGCGGGCCTGCCCTGCGCTGACGGTTCTAGCAGGCGCCTTGGCACCCTCCAGCCGCACCACCGCCTCGAACCGCAAACGCCGCCTCGGCACCGCGGAACCCCGGTGCCGGCCCATTCGGCTAAGGGAGAGGTATGGTCAGAGTGCTGTGCCAGCTCGACTGAGTATGCGCCTCAGAAATCCTGCCCTCTAACTGCCGGACAGAATGTTTCACCAACAGATTGCCGAAGCCGGTGCCGTTTGACGGGTTGTCCTTTCGCTGCGCTTCCGTTTCTTCCTTCCAGGCGATTTCCAGCGCATTGCCCGGCACTTTTTCCCACGTCACATCGACCCGGCCGCCCTCGGGACGGAAGGCACCGTATTTGGCACTGTTCGTGGTCCATTCGTGGAACAGAAGCGCCAGCGGGGTGAGCTGTTCGATGTCAATCACAATGTCTGGGCCGGACAGTGCGGTGCGGGCATTGCCGGCATGCGGCCGGACCGCGCATTCGATAAGATCTTTCAACTGCACACCGCCGGTCCCGTTTTGACTCTGTGTCAGGCTGTGGGAGCGGCCAAGCGCCTCGATCCGGGCCCGGACGTCACGGGCCAGCTCCGCCGGCGAATTGGCGGTGCGCGCAGCGCCGCTGACAAAACCGCCGATTATTGCGAACAGGTTTTTCACCCGGTGGTTCATCTCCCGGATCAGCAGCTCCCGCTGTTCGGCCAGCCGTGCCTCGGGACTTACATCAAAGCTCACGCCGATCATGCGGACCGGGCTTGCGGCATCGACGAGACGTCCCAGCCCCCGCAGATGCCTCACGCTGCCATCCGGCAGGCGGATCCGGAACGCCGCCGAGAAGTCCTCGTCTCCGGCGATCGCGCGGCGCAGCGAGGCTTCCACCCCGGGTCGGTCCTCATCAAGGATAAGCTCCATCAGCGTATCAATGCTGGTGTCCCCGCCCCCACTGACACCGAACAGCGCGAGTTCGCGCTCGTCCAGGAAGGTTTCCCCGCTTTCGGCGTGGTATTCCCAGACGCCAAGCTGGGCGACCTCTACCGCCAGCTGCAGACGCTCACGCTCCAGATCAAGATCCTGCTGCATGCGCAGCGCCTCGGTGATGTCGTTGAATACGACCGTGGCGCCATCAATGGTGCCATCCTGCAGCCGGTAGGGCAGCACCCGCAGCGCCCATTGCCGCTCACCATCGGCCGAGGCAACCGTGCGCGCAGGCACGGTATCGCCCATCAGCACGGTGCGGGCGTCCTCAATATGCTGGGCGTTTTCCAGCAGGCTCGCCACCTCGGTCAGCGGCCGGCCCCGGTCATTGTCCTTGAGCGGGAAGACGGATTTTGCTGCCTCGGTAAAGCTGCGGATCTGCAAGTTCCGGTCCAGCACCACCACCGCCAGGCGGGTCGATTCAAAAAAGTTGCGCAGATCCGAGTTCGCCACGGTCAGCTGGTCGACCTTGGTCTTCAGCTCATCGTTGACTGTGGTCAATTCCTCGTTTGTCGACTGCAGCTCCTCGTTCATCGACATCATTTCTTCGTTCGAGCTCTTCAGCTCTTCGTTGGCGGTCTCCAGCTCCTCGACCGTGCCGCGCAGCCGGTGCCTGGTCAGGCGCAGCTCGTCCTGCAGCACCTGCAGCTCGCTGTCGGCCGGTCCCAGCTCCAGCATGTCGTCTGCAGCGCCTGGCTCGAACGGGGCAGCATCACGAAACACCAAAAGCACGTTTCCGTCCGGCAGCGGATCGGCCACCACATCGGCGACCTGCTGGCCGAACTCCGCTTGCACAGTCACATCCCGGGCCACCACCCGCTTCTTCCCCGTCGCTGCCTGCCGGATCATTTGCGGCAGCACGTCGCGCAGACCGGGACGGGCCAGCGACACGGCAAAGGTGATATCCCGGCCCGGGCTGGGATACTCGAAATACTTCGCCAGCCTGCCGTAGGTTTTGATCACGCCGCCATCGGTATCAACGACCATCGAGGCAGGCGTGTAATGCTCCACCAAGCGGCGGACCGACACGCTCTCTTCCCAGCTCAGACGCGAGGATTCGCCATAGCGCGGAAGTTCGAAGCTGCGCTTTTTTGCGGGTGCGACGCTGGCTGGCAGATTGAACGGGTAGAACGGCCGCCCTTCCAGCCGCTTATAGATGCGGGACTTCTGGTCTGTAACCGAAAACAGTTCCTCGTGACGGCCGATGCTTTCGGAGGGGCCCAGAAACAGGTGCCCGCCCGGGTTCAGCGCATAGTGGAAGATCGGAAACACCTGCTGCTGCAGCCGGTCGCCCATATAGATGAGCAGGTTGCGGCAGGAGATCAGGTCCAGCTTGGAAAACGGCGGATCCTTCACCAAGCTGTGCGAGGAGAACCGGATCAGGTCGCGCACCTTCGGCGCCATCTGAAAGATCCCGTCCTTGCCGATGGTAAAATGCTCGCGCAGCCGTTCGGGAATGTCGGCCAGTGCCGAGACTGGATAGCGCCCCTCGCGCGCCAGCGACAGCATGCTTTCGTCGATGTCGGTGGCAAAGATCTGCACCAGCGGCCGCGGTATCCGCGAGGCCAGCGCATCGGCAAACAGCACCGCGATGGAATAGGCTTCTTCGCCGCTGGAACAGCCCGGCACCCAGACACGGATCTCGTCCTCGGCGGTGGCCCGCTCCACCATCGGCAGAATGACGCGCCGGTTCAGTTCCTCGAACATCTCCGGATCCCGGAAAAACCGGGTAACGTTGATCAGCAGGTCCCGAAACAGCGCTTCGCATTCATCGGCGTCGTCGCCGATGCGCTCCAGATAGGCCGAAGGCTGAGTGATCCCAAGCACCTGCATGCGCCGCTCAATCCGGCGTACAAGCGTAGATTTCTTGTAGCCCGAGAAATCATGCCCCACCGTCTTTCGCAGACTCGCGCACATTTCGTCGACGTGATCGGCAACCACCTCGGCCGCCTTCTCGCGCTCTTCCCGGGCACTGCTGCGATCGAAAAACGTGCGCAGGCAGGCGACGATGCTGCCGGGATCGCGCACAAAATCCACCAGCCCGGTGCCGATTGCCGACACCGGCATGCCGTCATAGCCTGCAGTATCTGGCTCCTGCGCGACACAGAGGCCGCCGTGTTCCTTGATTGCGCGCAGCCCGCTGGTGCCGTCGGCCCCGGTGCCCGACAGGATCACACAGGCAGCGTTGTGTTCCTGGTCGCGGGCCAGAGAGGCAAAAAAATCGTCGATCGGCCGCCGCAGCCCCCGCGGTTCCTTAAACTCGTGCAGGCGCAAGCAGCCATCCATTATGGCGAGCCCCCGGCCGGGCGGGATCACGTAAACGTGGTTGGCATCCACCCGCTCTCCGCCGGAAACCTGCTTCACAGGCAGCGGCGTCTGCCGGCCCAAAAGCTCGGCCATCATGCTTTCGTGATTCGGATCGAGATGCTGAACGATGACGAAGGCAAGCCCCGTGTCCGGCCCCGCCGCGGAAAGCATTTCCCGTATCGCTTCCAGCCCGCCTGCCGAAGCGCCGACGCCGATCACCGGCGGCGCTGAAGTCTCGTCATTTGCCATCGCGTTTCCCCAAGTTCCGGCGGCAGTGTGCCACTGAATTCAGGCGGCGCTCAAGCCAAAGCTTCCCGTTTACGTAATCAATCGAATAATTTGTTTTGCTTTTCACCGTTTTATCAGCTTCGCCGCCCATCGTGTCCGCCGCAGGCCATCGAGACAGATCTGTCGCTGCACGAATTTCTGGCGGACGGCCTTGGCAATTCGCTACTGGCGGCGGCCTATGACGCCAACCGGATGCGCATTGCCGTAATCCAGAATTCACGCCCGTTCGTTCCCGACCGGATCGCCTCTGCCATGGAAGAGCACCTTGCCCTCTTAGAGGCCCTGAAAAACCGCGATACGGAGGCCGTGGCCGATGCCATCCGGCACCACTGCGAGCAGACCCTGCGCTGGTGGGGTGTCAGGTGCAATCGGTATTCCGCCATCAAAGCAGCTATTTGGACGTCCGTTTGCAATTTCGGATTGCTGCGCGTTGCGATCATCGGCGCTAGAAGCCGCAGCTGACAAAGGGGCTCTGAGTGATTTACCGCCGCCCCTCGTCGGAATGCACGTTGCCAGAAGTTGAATGGCACACGATCCGTTTGAAAGTTCGGGAAACCTGCGTATTTGCAAAATGGCCCGCCGGAAGCCGCAAAGGTCTGGAGAATTGCCGATCTCGGTGCGCGGCGGCGATGGTTATCGCTGCGGCACCGTAACGCCGCTTTGAGCCCTATTTTCCCGATGCCGCACTAAGCTTGAACCGCGGCTTGGCGCACTTTGACGTCATTGATCGCGGGTGGGTTGCACCGGCACCGCCGGACTAGATGGTTTTGCAAAGTGGCAGAGTTGTCATTTGCTCTGGTCGAGGACGGCAACGGGGTAATCCAGAAATTTTCCCACGGTTGCCGCGGGCTAAATCCTCGCGTTGAGGCAGAGATGCCGCAGTGACCGCCGACGGTGCTCAGAAGCTGTCGGCATCCTGGTATGAGCTTTTGGACTTGGAGTTCAAGCACTCCATGTTAGCCTTGCACAATGAGCGCAACGCGGATGATATCACTCTTCGGGAGCAAGGCAACGCGGCGGGCTCTACCCACTCTGATGGCGGGGGTTATGGGGCTGGCAGGCCTCGCGGCGGTCCAATTTTGGCTGCATTCCGCCCGGCTCGACAGCGAAAGTGCCACACTTCAACAGCTTGCCTCGCAACGGGCTGGTCAACACGATGCCCACCTGACGGCTTTGTCGGCCATTGCCGTAGCCGGCGCGGGACAGCGCAACGATCTTTTCCTCGACGTCGCAGCAACAATTTCACGGTTCTATCCGCGGATCGGCGACGTGCAGCTTGTGCCGTTGGATCCCGCTCGGGACATCGTAGGTGCGACGGCCATTTCGGCCAGCACCGCCGCACAAATCCGCGCTGCCGCCACGCGCTCCACCGGTGTCCCGGTGATGTTGCCGCACCCGGAGAAAACGCAGCATTACTTGTTGATCAAACGCAGCCCGAACTCGGATCAGGCACTCTATGCTCTGGCGCTCAGCGTCGATGCCGCCCAACTGTTCGGCAGCAACGCCGCGTTTTGGGCGCAAGACAAGGCCAGCTTCCGGGTGTCTCTGCCCGATGGCACGGTGCTGGTCCAATCCTCGGGTATGAGCGCGGTGCGGTTCGCAAAATCGCTTGGGAGCGGCTCGCAACCCCTGCTTTTGGAAACTGCAATGCGGACGCGTCCGGCCGATCTCCTTCCGCCAGCGCAGGTCGCGCTTGTACTGTTGCTGACCGGGCTTCTCTATGCTGCAGTCACCGCTGCTTCCCGGCAACGCAGCCGGGTGCGCGAGGCCGAACAACAGGCCAGCCTCAGCCGGATGGAAGCCCAGCTCAGCCATGCCGCGCGGGTCAACGCGATGGGAGAAATGGCCAGTGGAATGGCGCATGAACTGACCCAACCCCTGACCGCGATCCTGGCGCAGGCCCAGGCCGGCAAGCGCCTGTTGGCGCGAGGCGACAGCGATGCCGTGGCCTCGGTCCTTGATGGCGCCGTCGCCCAAGCCCGGCGCGCCTCAACGATCCTGGACCGGCTGCGCAACTGGTCGCGCCCGCAGCGCGCCGGCACCGAACCGATTGACCTGCGCGACGCAATCGCCAATGTCCGCGCTCTATTGTCGGCCGAGGCGCACCGCCGGGGTGTCACCCTCCAGGCCGCCCCAACAAACCACCCAGTGACGGTGACAGTGGATCAGGTGGAAATCGAACAGGTGATCCACAACGTCTTGCGTAATGCGCTCGAGGCGCTTGAGGGTACGCCCCAGGCACGCGTCAAGATCACGCTGCGCAGCAGCGGTGATACTGCCACCCTCGATATTGCCGACAACGGCCCCGGCGTCGCGGCCAGTATGGAGCCCCGACTGTTCATGCCCTTCATGACAACGCGCGCCGAGGGCACCGGGTTGGGGCTGGCGCTTAGCCAGCGCCTGATCGAACGCGCGGGCGGCACGATTTCCTATGCCGGCGGAAACCCCGGTGCGGTCTTCCGGATTAACTTGCCGCTGACGGCTCCCATTGCGGAGGCCGCGCAATGACACATCCGGTTTATCTGGTCGACGATGACGAGGCAGTGCGCGATGCACTGACCCTGCTGCTGTCGACCGTCGGCTTGAACGTAGCGCCCTTCGCCAATCCTCAGGCCTTTCTGGCGCGGCTCGACGGGCTTGCTCCGGGCTGCTTGATCCTCGACATTCGTATGCCGCTGATCTCAGGTCTGAAACTTCAGGAGAAGTTGATAGAACGGAACATCGACTGGCCAACTGTCGTCATCTCTGGCCACGGCGATATCGAAGCCTGCCGGCAGGCTTTTCGCAACGGTGCAGTCGATTTTCTGTCGAAACCTATCGATGAGCAGGATCTGATCGACGCCATTCAGAAAGTCAGTGAAATCCTGGAACGGCGCCTGCTGGCGGAGGCCGAAAAGGCCGAGGCGCGCAGCCTCTTGCAATCGCTCACCCCGCGCGAGGCACAGGTGCTTGACCGCATCGCCGAGGGCTTCACATCGAAACAGATCGCTGAAGGCCTCGGCCTGTCGCCGCGCACCATCGAAAGCCACCGTGCCGCGATCGGGGCCAAGCTGGGCACCACTTCGCAGGCCGAACTGACCCGTTTATGGCTCGAAGGCCGCGACAGCCCGTAGAACTACGGAGATGCTTGCAAGGTCTACGAATACCGCGCCGGCCCTTCGCGCCTTAGTCTCTCTTAATCGATTTTGACAAGGAGACATGCCATGATCCGCAAACTGATCCTCGCCTCCCTTCTGGCCCCCGCCAGCCTGGCCGCGCAAGAGCTTCCCACTGCCGCCTATCTGCCGCTCGACATGGCCACCAAGGCCGCCCAGGCCGCGCTTGGGGCCTGTGCTGCTGACGGCTACAATGTCAGCGTCGCCATCGTCGCCCGTGACGGCGCAACCAAGGTGCATTTGAAGGCCGACAATTCCGGACCGCACACCGTAGGCAGCGCCCAGGGCAAGGCTTTCACCTCGGCCTCGATGGGCCGCGACACCGCCGGTCTGGCCAATTTCATCGGTGAAAACCCGCAACATGACGGCCTGCGCTACATGGACCGCCGCATGGTGATCCAAGGCGGCGGCCTGCCGATCAGGATTGGCGGCGCGCTGGTCGGCGGCCTCGGGGTCGGCGGCGCCCCCGGAGGCCACTTGGACGAGGCCTGCGCCCGCGCCGGGCTTGATGCCATCGGCGCAGAATAATCCCGTCGGGCAGCCGGTCATCCCGTCGGGCAGCCGGTCATCGCGGCGGGCTGCCTAACCACATCGGAGACATGAAATGCTCAAATTCCTCCTGTTTCCCGCCATTCTGGCCCTAGCGCCGCCTGCCTTGGCCCAAACCGCGCCCTCGGCCGCGGAAATTGCTGCTTACGACGGGCTGCACCGCGCAGCCCAGACCGGCGATGTCGCCGGGATTGACCGCCTCGCCGCTGCCGGGGCCGATCTCAACGTGCGCGACCGGCGTGGCCGCACCCCCGCCCACGTGGCTGCCTTCGCCTCGCAGGACGCCGCCCAGCGCGCCTTGGCAAAATCCGGGGCCGATCTCAACGCGCTCGAAGGCCAGGCCTATGACGTGGTCACCATCGCCGCTGTGGCCAACGACCCCGAATTGATGTCGCTGGCCATCGAACTGGGCAACCACCCCGGCCTGACGACCAGCCCCTATGACGGCACCGCACTTATAGCCGCCGCGCATCTGGGCCATGTCGAGGTGGTGCGCCGTCTAATCAACGCCGGGGCGCCGCTCGATCATGTCAACAACCTCGGCTGGACCGCGCTGATCGAGGCGGTGATCCTGGGCGACGGTGGCCCGGATCATCAGGCTGTGGTCGGGCTTTTGGTCGCGGCGGGCGCTGATCAAACAATCGGAGACCGTGACGGTGCCACTCCGCGTGACCATGCAGAAGACCGTCAATACTTTGAGATATTGTCGCTGCTGGGCGACCATAATTGACCCGTGCGAAACAGCGGCAGGTGCTTCAATCCGCTGGTTGTTGGCAATACCCGCATCCTGCCGCGTCAACGCCCGCACCGCCGCGACCGGCGGCGAGACACAGTCTTGTGTATTGTCCCTCCTGCACCGTTGTGCAGCAAAATAGTGATCTGCACGCCGCACCATGATCTTGGCTTGTGACCGCCTTCAAAACCCTTGAGAGGCGACTGTCGACGGCAATCGGCCAAGGCAGGCTTCTGTTCCGCGATCCAGTATTTCACTGCCTCACGGAGTGCCGGCCCCCGGCAGACCTCACTATCGTGGCCGATGCTTTGCGGCGATAACCGGCATTCAGGATCGTGCCGCGACGGGCAGCTTCGTCCCGCGCCATGTGAATTTTTTTCCGAATTTTTTGCACTCGGCATGAACGGCAAATTTCGCCGCTGAATGGCAGCGCCCAAATTTTCGCATTTGCCGCATTTTCCATGCTGTGAGCGCTCGCAGCGTGAAAGCCGAAGGTACAAGTTGGGCTCTCCGCCCGCTTTTGCGGTGTTTTGACCGAACGCTGGCTATGGAAGCGCCAATGTCAGCGCATCGAATCAAGCCGCAGAGTCTCAGGTACATTATCTGCGGGACGAACGGCAGGCTCCAAACCGCCCTCAACCTTGATCACGCCGCACCGGCATTGGGCGGCTCAGAACCCAAACCACTGAATGCTGCGCGAGAAATGAACGGACAACAAGCGCGCTAAGCCGCCATTGGCCGAAGTAATGCCGGCCCACAGCAGGCGTTGAGCTGACCCGGACCTTGCGGCAGTGCAGCCCGTCAAACCGGACCTTGCGGGCCGCCCAGCATTTTCAAAACTGAGGTGTAGCAGCCTGCTCCTCTGCGGCACTCAGGGACGCCCTTTGAAAATGCGAAAGGCGAACATGGACATGCTGAAGCTCAAAAAGCGAGTACTGCCGATGAAACAAAGTCCCTCAGCCCCTTCATCGCCTTGCGCATCGAAACATTACTCAGCACACAGCGGTAGGCGCAGCCCTCCGCCACCTCGATAATCAGCTGCGCCGTCTCCCGTGGAACGGGCAGCCGGCGCAGGTCGCCTTCGGCGATGCCGCGTTCCAGAACCGCCGTGAGCGCAGCAACCAACTGCTCACGGTTATCCATGAACATTGCCGCGATATCCGGCTTGCGGATGGCCTCGCCGGAAATCTCCAATGTCAGGATCACGGTGTCCGGATCCGCCAAGTATTTGGCATAGGCGGCCAGAAACTTATCCAGAACCTTCGGCGCGGATGTGGACCGGTTCAGGATCTTCAGGAACGGCGCCAGCTCCAGCCGCTCAAGCGCCGCAATCTCCGCCAGCACGTCATGCTTGCCCGGGAAATGATTGTAGAGGTTGCCCAGGCTCACCCCGGCCTTCTTCGCAATATCCCGCACCCCGGTCTGGTGGTAGCCGTTCTCCAGAAAGCACTCCAGCGCCGCCTCCAGGATTTGCGCCCGGCGCTGCGCAATTGCCCTCTCGCGTTTCGATGCAGCCTTGTCTTCTCCAGCGGACATTTTCCGCAACACTCCTTGAACGAACGATCGTTCACTGTATATGCCAGACAGCAGCGCGCCGCAAGGGGCTGCGTGATTCTGGCTAGGGCAGGAAGGGGCTGCGTATGGCGAACGGAACAACCAGGAGACCGGCACGGCGAAGCAGGCAATGGCTGTGGCTGGTCCTGTCGTTTGCGGTGCTGGCAGCAGTGGTTCTGCTGCTCTATGAAACCGAGGACACCGCTGATGTGCAACGCATGGCAGCCCCGCCGCCTGCCCCGGCTGTTTCGGTCCTTGCGATCGCGCCCGGCCCGGCCCGGGCGGTCGTGTCCGCCTACGCCGAACTGCGTCCGCGCTGGGACGCAGAGCTGCGCTCAGCCGTGTCCGGGCGGATCCTTGCGGTGCATGACGGCGCGCTGGCCGGCGCCAGGGCCGCCAAGGGCACGCCGCTGTTCTCCATCGAAAAGACCCGATATGAAACCGCTGTCGCCGCGGCAGAGCTGACGCTGGAACAGGCCAGGCTCTCGTTGCTTCAGGCCCGCAACAAGGTGACCCTCGCCCGGCGGCAGTTCGCCCGCGACGGTGCCAGCCCGCCCAATGATCTTGCGCTTCACCTGCCGCAGCTGCGGATCGCCGAACGCAACGTGGCCGCCGCCGGCGCACAGCTGCAGACCGCGCAGCGCGAGCTGGCGGATTGTGATGTGGCGGCGCCGTTCTCCGGCTTTGTCACCCGCCGACTCGCCAGCCTGGGCCAGACTGTGAACACCGGCGATCCCCTGCTGCAGCTGTCCGGAGACCTCCGGTTCGAAATCACTGCTGAGCTGAGCCAGGAAGACTGGAAGCTGCTGGAACAGCCCGTCACCGGCCAAACTGCGGATCTCTACCACCGCGGCGGCCAGCTCCTCGGCCAGGCCCGGATCCGCCAGGGCGGCGGGTTCCTGGATCCGAAAACCCGCCAGCTGCGCATCTTCCTGGACGTGACCGACCCGCCGCCGGCGGTTCTGGCGGGAGATTTCCTGCGTATCGCCTTCCGCGGCCGCAAGCTCTCCCGCACTCTCACCCTGCCAGAAGGCACCCTGTCCCGGGCCGGGCATATCTGGCTGGTGGACAGCAGCGGCCTGCTGCAGCGCATCACGCCCAAGGTGCTGTTCCGGCACCAGGGAAACATCACCATTGCCGCACCCGAAGGCTCAGGCCCCTGGCAAGTGGCCCAAACGCCGCTGGCTTCCTTCCTGCCCGGCCAGCGCGTCAGCCCGAAACCGGTGGAAGGCTGATCCATGCACGCCCTGACCGCCTGGTTCATTCGCAACCCCGTTGCCGCCAATCTGATGATGGCGCTGATCCTGTTCCTCGGGGTGCAGACCCTGATGTCGATCCGCATCGAAGGCTTCCCGCGCATCCCGCCGGAAAGCGTCGAGGTTTCCATCGAATACCCCGGCGCCACCGCTGCCCAGGTGGATGAACTGGTGACGCAAAAGATTGAACAAGCCCTCGAAGGCCTGGAGGGTGTGCGCAGTATAACTTCTCTATCCGCCAATGGCCTCAGCACCGTCTCGGTCCGCCGCGCCGGCGGCGAGAAGCTGCAGGCAGTGCTGGACCGGGTCCGCATCCGCATCGACGGGTTGGCGAACCTGCCGGACAAGGCCCGCCGCCCGGTGATCGATGCTTCGGGCTTCGACTTCCCGGCGCTTTACGTCAATCTGCACGGGGAGGCCGACCTGGCCACGCTGCAAACCCTGGCACAGCGGTTGAAAGAAGAGCTGCTGGCACAGCCGGAGCTGTCGCGGCTCAAGTTCTGGGGCCTGATCCCGCGCGAGCTGCGGATCGAGGCCGACCCGGAGCGGCTGCGCCAGTACGGGCTGACCGCCAGCGACGTGGCTGCCGCGATCCAGTCCAACTCGCTGACTTTTCAGGCGGGCCAGCTGCGCACCGAAGGTGGCACCATCCACCTGCGCGCCGACAACCGCGCCCGCTACGCGCCGGAGTACGGCGACCTGCCGGTGATTGAACGCGAAGACGGCTCCCGCGTGCCGCTGCGCGACATCGCAACCATCCAGGACAGCTACCTGGAGGGCGACTTCTTGTTCCGCCTCAATGGCAGCCCCACCGTTGGTATGGAGGTGCTGGTCGGGCAAAAGGAAAACCTGCTGGAGATCAGCCGCGTTGTCCGCCGCGTGGTGGCAGATTTCGATCGCCAGCTGCCGCCCTCGGTCCAAATTGAGGTCTGGGGCGACAGCGCCGGCTACATCGCCGACCGGCTGGCGCTGCTCAAATCCAACGGCGTGCAGGGCCTGATCCTGGTGGCGCTGATGCTGTCGGTCTTCCTGAACGTGCGGCTGGCGTTCTGGGTGGCGATGGGCATCCCCATCTCGGTCATGGGTGCCATCGCGGTGGCCGGGTCGAAATGGGTGGACTACTCGCTGAACGACGTGACCACCTTCGGCCTGATCCTCGCCTTGGGGATCCTGGTCGACGACGCGGTGGTGGTCGGCGAAAGCGTGTTCGAGGAACGCCGCAAGGTGAAGGATCCGCTGCAGGGCACCGAACAGGGCGTTCACAAGGTCGCCGTGGCCACCGTCTTTGGTGTGCTGACCACCATCGCCGCCTTCTTTCCGATGCTGCTGATCGACAACCCGCTGGGCAAGGCGCTGGCCGGCTTCTCCGGCATCGTGATCCTGGCCCTGATCTTCTCGCTGATCGAAAGTAAGTTCATCCTGCCCGCGCATCTGGCCCGTGTACCGCTTGAACCGCGCCGCCGCTACCTGCTCAGCCGCCTGTGGGGGCACGTCCAGAACAGCGCACGCGGCGGGCTTTGCTGGGTCCGCGACCGGGTCTACAAGCCGGTTCTGGTCATCTCCGTTACCCACCGCTACGCAGTGCTTGTGCTGTTCATCGCTGCGGCCTGTCTGGGACTGGGGCTGATGGTGAAGGGCAAGGTCCGCACCGTCTTCTTTCCCGAGGTGCCGGGCCAGGTGATCACCGTGAACCTGGAAATGGACGCCCGCGCGCCCTTTGCCCTGACCCGCGCCAATGTGAACCGGATAGAGGCGGCAGGCCATGCGCTGAACCGGGAGCTGGCCGAACAAGCAGGCATGGATGTGCCGCCGGTCAAAACCTTCTTCACCATCATCAGCAGCGCAGGCAGCGCCCAGATCTATGCTGAGATGCTGCCGGTGGCTGACCGCCCCGATGTCCAGATCCTTGACGTGGTCCGTCAATGGCGCGAACGCACTGGCGCGGTCGAGGGGGCAACCGAGCTGGAGTTCACCGGCTCGGAGGAGCTGGCAGGCGGCTTCCGCATCCGCCTGATGTCCAAGGACGAAGACCTGCTGCGCCAGGCCAGCGCTGACATGCGCGCCTTCCTTGGCGGCATTGCAGGGGTGTCCAGCATTCGCGGCGGGATGGCTGGCGGCCAGCCTGAACTGAAGCTGCGCCTGCGCCCGGACGCCCGCAATCTCGGCTTCACCGCGGAAACCCTGGCCAGCCAGATCGGCAACGGTTTCGGCGGCGCCGAGGTCGCCCGCATCCGCCGGGACGGGGCGGAGGTCCGGGTGCTGGTACAGAACGCCCGCGCCGCGCGCGACACCATCGGCGACCTGATGCGTCTGCGCCTGCGCAGCAGCACCGGCGCCTGGGTGCCGCTAGGAACCGTTGCCGATGTCAAGGGCAGCTATGTTTCCGGCGTGATCCACCGCCGCGACGGGCGTAGGGTCAACACCGTTGCGGCAGCGATCGACCGCTCGGTGGCGGCACCCGGCGAAGTCGGCCAGGCCGTCTTCGAGCAGCTGGTGCCGCAGCTGGCCGCCAAGTACCCCGGCGTCCAAATCGCCGCCGCGGGCGAGCTGGAGGAGACCGGCGAGATCCGCGGCGGGCTGCTGCGCGCGCTGATCCTCGCGGCGGTGCTGATCTATGTGCTGATGGCGGTGCCGCTCCAAAGCTACTGGCAGCCCTTCGTAATCCTGGCCATCGTGCCCTTCGGCTTTATCGCTGCCGCGGTCGGGCATCTGATCATGGATGTGCCGCTGTCGCTCCTGTCCTTTTTCGGCATGCTCGCCCTCACCGGTGTCATCGTGAACGACAGCCTGGTGATGATCACCCGCTACAACCAAGCCCGCGATGAGGGGGAACCTGTTTCCAGCGCCCTGCACCAGGCCGGCATTGGCCGCTTTCAGGCGATTTTCCTGACCACCGCCACCACGGTGATTGGCCTGCTGCCGCTGCTGTCGGAAACCTCCGAGCAGGCGCAATACCTGATCCCCGCCGCGGTCTCCCTGGCCTTTGGCGAGCTGTTCGGCACCGCCCTGATGCTCATTCTGGTGCCGGTGCTGATCGCCATCGCAGAAGACGTCATTGCCCTCTTCCGCCCTTCCCCTCCCCCGCAGCCTGAGCAAAGGAACCCCGCATGACCCGCTTTCTCACCCTGGCCGCCGCAGGCGTCCTGACAGCCCTTTCCTCCCCAGCCCTGGCCGAGGGGCTGCGCCTCACCATCGACGGCATCCGCAACGGCCAAGGCAATATCCTGATCACCGTCTTCAGCGAGGCCAAGGCCTACGAGACGCTTAACTTCTGGCAAGCCGAAGCCTTTGCCGCAATCCCCGCCCGGCCCGGCAGCACCGCGCATGCCTTCCCGGACCTGACCGCAGGCCCCTATGCAGTAGTGCTGTTCCATGACGAAAACGGCGACGAGGACCTGAACTTCAGCGGCGACCGGCTGCTGGAAGGCATCGGCGTTTCCGGCGCCCGAAGCCCGGACGATGAACCCGGCTTTGCCGAAGCCTCGGTGCCGCCGGGCGACGTCACCGTTCAAGTGTTCTACGACGGGTGAATGCGATGCTGGCTGGCCGTGGTCTGACCCTGCTGTCGCTGCTGACCGTGTTTAAAGGGCGCATCGCCCTCACCTGGGCGCTGACGCTGGGCGAGGCCGCGCTGACAGCGCTCATTCCGTTGTTCATCGGCTTTGCCATCGACGGGCTGCTGGGCGGCAGCCCCCGCGCTCTGTGGCACCTGGCCGGCCTCCTGGCCGCCCTGGTTGCGCTTGCCGTCGTCCGCAGGCTCTATGACACCCGTGCCTATGGAACCGTCCGCATTGAACTGGGCAGGACGCAGGCGGCGCGCTCCGCCGCCCTGCCGGTCTCGGCCCTGAACGCCCGGCTGGAAATGGGGCGTGAGCTGGTGGACTTCCTGGAAGACACCCTGCCCTCCGCGATGGCTGCCGGCGTGCAAATCGCGGTCTCCATCACGGTGCTGTATGCCTTTGCACCCCAGCTGGCCTTTGCAGCCCTGGGTGCCGCCATCGGCATGGCCGCCGTCTACACCCTGTTTCACCGCCGCTTCTTCCGTCTCAACGGCCAGCTCAACCAACAGACCGAACGCCAGGTCGGCGTGCTGGAAAAACGGGCGCCGCAAGCAACACTGGCGCATCTGCAGCGCCTGCGCCGCTTCGAGGTGAAGCTCTCAGATGCCGAAGCCATTCTCTATGGCGCGGTGTTTGCGCTTCTGCTGGCGCTGCTCCTGTTCAATCTCTGGTTTGCAGCCGCCATAATGACGGTCACCGCCGGCGCGGTGTTTTCGATTGTCGCCTACACCTGGGACTTAGCCGAGGCCTCTCTCAGCCTGCCAGTCACCCTGCAAACCTGGTCGCGCCTAGCCGAAATCACAATCAGGCTGAACCGGGCGCCTGTTCCCTAAAGCTCGCCTTGAACACGCCAACTTTGCATCACCATTCGAGCTTGGCGCCGCCTACAACTGATGAAGGCCTTCTACTAACTTGAGGCTTCAACAAAGTGCGCTCGCAGCGAGGTCCCGCTTGCCGCTGCTCCAGTGAACCGCTGCAGGCAAAATGCGCAGTTCGCCGCCCTTGAACCAGCTTGCAGCGATTTTTCACGCCGCACAGCAGCCCTGAAAATGATGCGGCCGCGGCGATTTTATTGCCGCGAGCGCGCGCAGCAAGAATTTGACAGGCCCGCTGCGGGCTCTGACCAGACCTTCACCGCAACCGCACCGCGGCGTGGTGAACTGGACCGCCAACGTCGGGTTGGCGCTGAGGCGGACCGGGGCGGATGGGTAAAATCAATCGGGCTGGATCGGACGTCGTACGGCACGCACGCCATGCGCCGAACGAAGGTCGCCCCTATCAACCGCAAGACCGGCAATCTGCGAGCAGTTCAGCTTCCGCTGGGCCACACCAGGATGGACAGCACCGTTCGCAATTTGGGCGTCGAACTCGAGGACGCGCTAGCGAAAGCTGAGGCGGTCGAAATCTGAGAGCCAAGAGCCGTCCTACGTGGACGGCCCAAAGTCGGCAGCCATCGATTTGTTTCACGCCGCGATGCAGCCTTGGTATTCTTCCCATTCATGCATTATTGCAGCATGTCCTATGAGCAGATGACGGCAACGCCGGATTTCGCTGCCATTGGGGGGGCTACTTCAAAGACGGCTTCTAATCCCAAGCCGGCAGGGTCAAGCCGATGTCACCGCCTCGGGCTGCCCTGCCGCGCGAAACAGCACCGCTGCAACCAGATCGCCAGTGACGTTGATTACCGTCCGGCACATATCGAGCAGGCGGTCAACGCCGAGAATGATCACCATCCCTTCGACCGGAATGCCCATGCTCGTGGCGACGCTGATCAGAATGGCGATGCTGACACCTGGCGTGCCAGGCGCGCCGATACTCGACGCGACAAGCGTTCCCACCACCACACTGATCTGCACTGCCGTCAACTCCAATCCGGCAAGCTGCGCAAGAAACAGTATGGCCACCGCTTGGTAGAGTGCGGTACCCGCCATATTCATCGTTGCCCCCAATGGAACCACCAGGTTGGCGATACTGTCGGGAACGCCAAGCTGACGCGCCGTCTGGATCGTCACCGGCATGACCGCAGACGAACTGGATGTGGAGAAAGCAAGCAGCAGGTTGCTGCCCGCGGCCTTGGCGAAACGCAGCGGCGTGACCCGTGCAAAGGCCATCGCGATCGCCAGGTAGAAGCACAACAGCGCGCCGAGCCCCAGAAGCACGGTGCCCACATAGCCCGAGATGCCAAGCATGGTTTCAAACCCCATGCGCATCACCAGTTGCGCCATCAGCCCGAAAACCGCGTAAGGTGCTAGAAACATTGCCCATTTCACGATGTTCATGGAGATCGACAACAGCGCGTCCATCAGCGCCAGGAACGTGGCGGCCCGGCTGCCTTGTATTTGCGTAACCGAAATACCGACCAGCAGTGCCAGCACCACAACGGCCAGCATGTCTCCCTGGACGATCGATGCGGTGGGATTAGAGGGGAGGATATCGGCGATCAGATCGGGCAGTGCCGCTTTCTCTTCTGGCGCAGGCACGTCTGTCAGCAGGCCGTCTTGCGGCTGCGTACCGGATTGAGGCGATTGCACCGAAAATCCGGCAAGTCCTGTCCCGGGCTTCAGCCATTGAGCAAGCGCCACTCCGATGCCCGCCGCGGTCGTCGTGGTCACCAGAATGAAGGCAGCCAAACGCAGGCCGACCGAGCGCAACTGCTCCCCTGACCCGGCCCCCGAAAGCCCGCCAACAATTGACGAGAAAACCAAGGGAATGAGGACCATGGCGATCAGCGCCAGAAAGATCTTTCCTGGCAGGGCCAGCCAAAGCCCGATCACCTCGGCCAAGTCAGGCGGCACGACACCCGTCGCCTCGCTCAGCAGCAAGCCCAGGCCAAACCCCAGGATCATGCCGGCCATCACCTGGGCCCATAGTCGAGATGTGATCCACACTCGCAGCTTGAAACGCTGCTGAGCGATTTGCATTGGGGACTCTTGGACTTCGCTTTCCATGACGGTGTCGTTACACGGGCTGACGCTGTGGGTCCACTGTCGTTCATCAAGCCGCAAACTGGGCAGGATAGTTGGCAATAGACGGCCCGGACCAGACCATCACCTTGCAGTCAAGCGCTGCGGCGCAGCTTCACCAGATCAGACTTTCGCTGCGGGCGCATGGCTCAAATGCCGCCGAACTCACGGAGTGCGGACTGACGTGCTCCCCTGAAAAGTCCGCGATTTGAAGTTAGCCTGTTCTCCAAGCGATGAGACAAACGATGCGGAAAAGCCGTTTCAGCGAAGAGCCGATCATTGGCATCCTGAAGGAGCACCAAGCCGGAATGGGGGCGAAGGAACTGTGCCGGAAGCACGGCATCAGCGATGGCACTTTCTACGAATGGCGTTCGAAGTATGGCGGCATGGAAGTGTCCGAGGCCAAGAGGCTGAAGGCTCTGGAGGTCGAGAACGCCAAGCTTGTCTGACGTCAGCACCTGTGGGCCTGATTGAGGGATTTGCATAACGGAGGGTTTCTGGCTCATCTAAACCGTCAAGGAGTGAAGATGAGACGGAAAGCTGGAACCGGCTGCGTTACGTGAAGGATCCGCAAACCGGCAAGCGCATCTCACGCCTGAACCCGGAAAGTGAATGTGACCTGCCCCCCGCGAAATC